>NZ_DVDW01000022.1:0-69425 GCF_015296045.1 Thermosynechococcus sp. M3746_W2019_013
AGGCGCGGGAGGAAGGATTACAGCAGGGATTACAGCAGGGATTACAGCAGGGATTGCAACAGGGATTACAGCAAGGCTTGCAGGAGGGAGAAGTGCTAGTTGTCTTGCGCCTGCTGAGGCGGCGGTTTGGGAGTGTGCCTAGGGAGCTTGAAGAATGCATTCGTCACCTCTCTCCCAATCAAATCGAAGCTTTGGCAGAAGCACTTCTAGACTTCACTGACCTAGAGGAAGTATTTGCGTGGCTAAATCGCTCCGCCTAACAATACCGCCTCGATTGCTGATCAATTGCGATGACATGCCATAGCCCCAAGAGGGGTAACATCCGCTGTTAAAATTTGTGATGGGTTATTCATAGGTGGAGCATTTTTGCCCTTAGGAGAGAATTAATTTGAGCGAAGCAACCGTTGCCATTGTCACTGGTGCCTCACGGGGGATTGGTCGGGCGATCGCCCTCGAATTGGCCAAGGAAGGAGCCACTGTGGTTGTCAACTACGCCCGTTCTGCTGAAGCGGCCCTTGAAGTCGTTCAAATGATTGAACAACAAGGGGGGACAGCGATCGCGATCGCTGCCGATGTGTCTGTCCCTGAGCAGGTCGATACTCTCGTAGCCAAAACCGTAGAAACCTACGGCCGTGTGGATGTACTGGTCAACAATGCCGGTATTACCCGCGACACGCTGCTGCTGCGTATGAGCCTCGAGGACTGGCAGGCGGTGATTAACCTGAACCTGACAGGGGTTTTTCTGTGTACTCGGGCGGTAAGTAAACTGATGCTCAAGCAAAAGCGGGGACGGATTATCAACATTGCGTCGGTGGCAGGGCAAATGGGCAACCCCGGCCAAGCCAACTACAGTGCTGCCAAAGCTGGTGTGATTGGGTTTAGCAAAACCGTGGCCAAAGAACTCGCCAGTCGAGGTATTACCGTCAATGCCGTTGCCCCCGGCTTTATTGCCACTGAGATGACAGCTGGACTCAAAGCAGAGGAGATTCTTAAATTCATTCCCCTAGGACGGTATGGCGAACCCACAGAAGTGGCGGGGATGGTGCGCTTTTTAGCCTTGGATCCAGCAGCCGCCTACATTACGGGGCAAGTCTTCAATGTGGATGGTGGTATGGTGATGGCCTAGGCGCCTTGGAGTAGTGCAGCAACCCATGACCGACGCGATTACCCTCCCCAGTCAATACGATCCCAAGCAAACGGAGGCCAAGTGGCAACAGCTCTGGGAAAGCAGTGGTGTCTTTCACGCGGACCCCAACCACCCTGGTAAACCCTATTGCATTGTCATTCCGCCTCCTAATGTCACTGGTAGCTTACACATGGGGCACGCCTTTGAGCATGCCCTGATTGATGTTCTGATTCGCTATCACCGCATGATTGGCCGCAACGTTCTCTGGCTACCGGGGACAGACCATGCCAGTATTGCCGTTAGCACGATTTTGGATCAACAGTTGCAGGCGGAGGGCACCAACCGCTTTGCCTTGGGACGGGAGGCCTATCTAAAGCGAGCTTGGGCATGGAAAGAGTCCTCAGGGAAGACAATTGTCGGCCAAATTCGCCGCTTGGGGCTGTCGGTGGATTGGTCGCGGGAACGCTTTACGATGGATGAGGGGCTGTCGCGGGCAGTTCTTACAGCTTTTAATCAGCTTTATGAAGCAGGACTCATCTATCGCGGTAAGTATTTAGTAAACTGGTGTCCCTCCAGTCAATCGGCGGTCTCGGATTTAGAGGTAGAAAACCGTGAGGTGCAGGGGCATCTCTGGCATTTGCGCTATCCCCTGACAGATGGGTCAGGGTATTTGGAGGTGGCCACAACCCGTCCGGAAACGATGCTGGGGGATACGGCAGTGGCGGTTCACCCAGAGGACGATCGCTATCGCCATTTGATTGGCAAAACACTGCGCCTGCCGCTTATGAATCGGGAGATTCCGATTATTGGGGATCCCTTGGTGGATCCCACCTTTGGCACCGGCTGTGTCAAGGTCACCCCTGCTCACGATCCCAATGACTTTGTCATGGGGCAACGCCATCGCTTACCGATGATTAACCTGATGAACAAAGATGGCACGCTCAATGAGAATGCCGGCGAGTTTGCGGGTCTGGACCGCTTTGTGGCTCGTAAACAGGTGGTGGCTCGTCTAGAAGTGGAGGGCTTTTTGGTGCGGGTGGAGGACTATAAGCACACCGTTCCCTATAGCGATCGCGGCAAAGTACCCATTGAACCGCTGCTGTCTACCCAATGGTTTGTGAAAATTCGTCCCTTGGCGGATGCCGCCCTCAAAGCCTTGGATAGACGGCATTCCCCTCGCTTTATTCCGGATCGCTGGGCAAAGGTCTATCGCGATTGGCTGGTGAACTTGCGGGATTGGTGTATTTCACGGCAACTGTGGTGGGGGCATCAAATTCCCGCTTGGTACGTGGTCAGTGAAACCGAGGGCGAAGTGCGCGATGATACTCCCTTTGTGGTGGCAATGGATGAGACGGCTGCCCGCGCCAAGGCAATTGCCCAATTTGGCGAGGACATTCAACTCCAGCAGGATCAAGACGTATTGGATACGTGGTTTTCCTCTGGCCTATGGCCCTTTTCTACGTTGGGTTGGCCCGATGATACGCCAGACTATCGCCGCTATTACCCCAACACCACCCTTGTTACCGGGTTTGACATTATCTTTTTCTGGGTGGCACGGATGACAATGATGGGTCAGTACTTCACAGGTAAAATCCCCTTCCGTGATGTCTATATCCACGGCTTGGTGCGGGATGAAAACAACAAAAAAATGTCCAAGTCCGCCAATAATGGCATTGACCCGCTGATTTTAATTGAAAAATACGGCACCGATGCGCTGCGCTATAGCTTGGTCAAGGAAGTCGTGGGTGCTGGTCAGGATATTCGCTTGGCCTACAACCGCAAAACCGATGAGTCGGCAACCGTCGAGGCGGCGCGCAACTTTGCCAACAAACTTTGGAATGCCTCCCGCTTTGTGCTGCTGAATCTAGAGGGACAAACCCCTAGCCAGTTGGGAACCCCGCGACGCCAGGACCTGACCGCTAGCGATCGCTGGATTCTCAGTCGCTACCATACAGCCATTCAAACCACCCGCGAGCGCATTGAAAGCTATGGCCTGGGGGAGGCGGCCAAGGGACTCTACGAATTCATCTGGGGGGATTTTTGCGACTGGTACATTGAACTGGCGAAACCTCGTTTACAAGGGGAAAACGCCAAAGCCAAGCGCACTGCTCAGCAAGTACTGGCCACGGTTCTCGATGGCACCTTGAAGCTGCTCCATCCTTTCATGCCCCACATTACAGAGGAAATTTGGCACACGCTGCATCAGGTGGGAGACAGTGAAGTTTTAGCGGTACAACCCTACCCGAAAGTGAATCGCCGCGCCATTGACCCTGAGCTTGAAGCCAAATTTAGTCTTTTGATTGAAACCATCCGCACAATTCGGAATCTGCGGGCAGAGGCAGGGATTAAGCCGGGATTGTATATTGCCGCCCTGATTGAGGCAAGTGCTGAGGAAGCATCCATCTTCAAAGCTGGAGCTGCTGATATTCAACACTTGGCTCGCCTCGAGTCCCTAACCATTGGCACCGGGCTGCAAATTCCACAGCAGGTCTTTAGTGGTGTTGTTGGCAAGAGCGAGGTGCTCATTCCCCTAGGGGGGGTCGTAGATCTGGAGGCCTTGATAACGAAGCTCCAGAAGGAGAGCGATCGCCTGAGGAAAGACCTTCAATCTTTAACAGCTCGCCTCAACAACCCTAATTTTGTCAACAAAGCCCAGCCAGAGGTGGTTGCTACGGCCCAGGCACAATTGGCTGCCGCCCAACAGCAACTGGCAATTATTGAGCACCGACTCCAATCCTTGGGGGTCGATGACAAAACCCAACCCTGACGAGTAGAAAACGGCACAGCAAGCTCTCGTGTTGAGATCGCGAGCCTGTCAAACGTAGCGGAATGACTAGGGGGGAAACACCCCCCTAGTCTGCAATTCAACTGTAATGAACTGAGAAGATCTCAGCTTTAATTCAGCTTTAATAGCGATAACCGCTGTAGCCGCTGTTAGTCTGATTGGGCTTATAGACAATAAAGCCCATCACTTGGCACTGCTTGATATTGTCAAAGGCAACAACACGAATGAAGCAGTTGGGATATTCCGAGCGGCACTGCTGCACTTCATTCAGCACCTCTTGGGCATTAGTGCAGTTAAACAGCGGCAGTTTCCACATCGTCCAGTAGTGGGTTTCGGCATCGGAGGTCTCATTGAACTCCACACAGGGGTGATAGCCCTGATCAATCGCGTACTGGATTTGGCGAGCAATTTGGGCATCGCTGAGGGGAGGCAGGTAGGAGAAGGTTTCGTAACGACGCTCTTTAGGCAGTGTCTTCATAGCTTCCTCAATTGGTTCACAGTCAACAAACTATTCAGGGGTTTCTGGGTTGCTGCCCTCAACATTGGCTTCAGAGACTTGGGTCATCCGCTCCAGTTGTTGACAGCGCTGTTGCAAGTTGGCCTGCTGGATGCCCGCACGTAGCATTTCCGGTAGATAGTCCGCCACCATTTCCGCGAGATGTTCGCGTACCGTGAGAATGCGAAAACCGAGATCGGGCTGTTGGCGAAAGAGGGCTTCCAAGTAACGTTCACCATCTTGGACACTTTCTTGACTCGTGAACTGGTGTAGCCAGAGGGATCGCGGTGGATCAGTTTCGGCCAGTTGCCCAATCACGGTTCGCACCGCCTGATAGGTGAGATAACTAATCAGGGTTTTGGTGGTTTGCTTGGCAATGTGCTTGACATCCATAGACCTACGGGGAAATCGTTGCCTTAGCTCCGATTGAACCCCAACTCCACCAGCTAGATCGTGTCTTGCGCTTCAAACTCGAACTTGATTTCTTTCCAGAGTTCGCAGGCAGCAGCCAGTTCCGGACTCCAGCGAGCTGCTTCGCGGATAATGTCGCCGCCTTCGCGCATGAGGTCACGACCTTCGTTACGAGCTTGGATACAGGCTTCTAGGGCAACCCGGTTTGCAGTTGCTCCCGGTGCATTCCCCCAAGGGTGACCCAAGGTACCACCACCAAATTGCAGCACTGCATCATCACCGAAGATGTCCACGAGGGCAGGCATGTGCCAAACGTGAATCCCACCCGAGGCCACGGCCATCACACCGGGCATCGAGGCCCAGTCTTGGGTGAAGTAAATGCCACGGGAGCGATCCTGCTCAATGTAGTTTTCCCGCAGCAGATCGACAAAGCCGAGGGTAACGGCTTTATCCCCTTCGAGCTTACCGACAACGGTACCGGTGTGGATGTGGTCACCGCCAGACATCCGCAAGCACTTGGCCAATACCCGGAAGTGTATCCCATGGTTTTTCTGACGGTCAATCACAGCGTGCATGGCGCGGTGAATGTGCAACAGGATGCCGTTGTCGCGGCACCATTTCGAGAGGGTGGTGTTGGCGGTGAAGCCAGCGGTGAGAAAGTCGTGCATGATGATGGGCATTTCCAGTTCTTTAGCGAACTCTGCCCGTTTCAACATTTCCTCGCAGGTAGGAGCGGTGACGTTCAAATAGTGCCCTTTGATTTCACCGGTTTCTGCTTGGGCTTTGTGAATGGCATCAGCAACAAACAGGAAGCGATCGCGCCAGCGTTGGAAAGGCTGGGAGTTGATGTTTTCGTCATCTTTGGTGAAGTCCAGACCACCGCGCAAGCATTCATAAACGGCGCGGCCATAGTTTTTCGCCGACAGACCCAACTTCGGCTTAATGGTGCAGCCCAAGAGCGGACGACCATATTTGTTCAATTTGTCGCGTTCCACTTGGATACCGTGGGGTGGCCCTTGGAAGGTCTTCAGGTAAGCCACAGGAATGCGCAGGTCTTCAAGGCGCAGAGCTTTGAGGGCTTTGAAACCAAACACGTTCCCCACAATGGAGGTCAGCATGTTGGTAACAGAGCCTTCTTCAAAGAGATCCAGCGGGTAGGCAATGTAGGCGATGAACTGATTGTCTTCACCCGGCAGGGGTTCGATGTCGTAGCAGCGACCTTTGTAGCGATCCAAGTCGGTCAGCAGGTCGGTCCAGACGGTGGTCCATGTACCTGTCGAGGATTCTGCGGCAACGGCGGCGGCAGCTTCTTCAAAGGGCACACCTGGCTGCGGGGTGACACGAAAGGCCGCTAGAATATCGGTATCTTTGGGGGTGTAATCAGGGGTGTAGTAGGTCAGGCGGTAGTCTTTTACCCCTGCCTGATACCCAGCTTTCTGGGATTTGGATTGCGTATAGGCCATAGACGTTTTTCCTCTTTAACAGTTACTGTGCCAAATAGAGCAATCTCTACGGGCAACCTTTGCAATGGGTAGTGTGAACGCTACGATTCCCCGAAAATGGGGCAAAATTGAGCAATGCAAAACTCAGCGAGATGATGCAACCATCCGCAAGCCTGTGATATCGTCGTAGGTCTTATGCTTAGCATCAGCTTAGTTGATGCCCAATGCAATAACTTTTGCTTTGGAGATTCTTAATTATTCTATAGGTTTGGGTTATCAATCTTTAGATTTGTTTATAGGTTTCTAATCAGAGGTGCGCAACTATAGTCTTTTATCTATTCAAAAGACACTAATGATTACCTGAAATCAATTTAATGCCACTCATGGGGGGCGATCGCTCTATTGTTTTTGAAAAAAAGGGGGTGGAATTTCTATGGGTCCGATCATTCAATGGTATCCTGGCCACATTGCCAAGGCAGAACGTGCCCTCAAGGAACAACTGAAACAGGTGGATGTGATCTTTGAGGTGCGGGATGCACGCATTCCCCTTGCCAGTTGCCATCCCCAAATTCGTCAGTGGGCTAGTGGCAAGCAGCGCCTCTTAGTGCTCAATGGAATGGATAGGATTAGCGATCGCGATCGCCAGCAGTGGCTGACATGGTTTGAGACCCAAGGGGAAACAGTTTTTTTCACCAATGCGCAGCGGGGTGAAGGGATTCGCCGACTCGAACAGGCTGCGGTACGGGCGGGGGCGGCCATCAATCAACGCCGTCAACAGCGGGGCATGCAAGTAAGAGCCGTGCGAGCTGTGGTTTTGGGGTTTCCCAATGTGGGCAAATCAGCCCTCATTAATCGCCTCTTGCGGCAGCGGGTGGTTGAGAGTGCAGCGCGTCCGGGGGTGACGCGGCAACTGCGCTGGGTGCGCTTGTCCCCTGCCCTCGAACTCTTGGATGCCCCAGGGGTATTGCCCATGAATTTCAAGAATCAGGAGGCGGCGGTAAAACTGGCCATTTGCGATGACATTGGTCAAGCTGCCTACGATCCCTGTCGGGTGGCACCAATGCTTGTGGATATCATGCAACAGTTGGGGCATGCCGATCGCCTTAGGGAGCGCTACGGTCTGGCCCTTAGCAACACCGGTGAGACCTACCTTTATGACCTTGCTGCTAGCCGCTACCATGGTGACTTGGAACGGGCAGCCAGGCAACTGTTGCAGGACTATCGCCGCGGTTACCTGGGGGCGATCGCCCTTGAGCATCCTCCTCAATCCAGCAACAGCACCATAGCATCGTCCTGATGTAGCTTTATGTAGCTATTTCCAAATCAAGTTTTTATGAAAACACTTATCCTGACTGTGGGCAATCAGCAGGTCAGCTGGCGGTGCCGCAATGGAATTGTTCACAGTTTTGGGGCGGATGGCCCCCCCTCAACTGGATGAACTGTATCGGAAATTTGGCGTTGCGCCAGGTTTCCATGATCCTGAGGGAAACTACCGCCACAGGGTGCGCTATTGAAGTGAGATTAATATCGCAATGGCGTTGTTCACCGCAATCAAGGGATCAGCTGTGAAGAGTTGACTCAGTTGGCAGATGTTTCCCCAGCGGCATCCCCCGCAGAAATTCATCAAGGGCTGTTAAATGCCCTGCGCGAACTTCTCAAAAAGCAAACGCGTGAAGAACAAATGCCTGAAAAGGGGTGGCGCGATCGCTCTACGAGTGCGGACTAGGGCAATTGCAATCATCGGAGCCTAGGCAGGAATCTCCACACCAAAGACCTCTTGGAAGACTTTGCCCACCTTGTAGCCGGAGTCAATGGACTCTAGGGGATCCTTGCGCAGTCGGTGCCGCAGACAGAGGACAATCACCCGCGCAATGTCCTCAACGGTGACATCTGTGCGTCCCTCAAAGGCAGCCAAAGCCTTGGCGGCGCGGTTAGTGACAATGTCTCCCCGCAGGCCGTCCACATCCAGCTCAGCACACACTTGGGAAATTTTTACTCGCAGCTCGTGGTCAATGGTGACCTTGGGCAATAGGGCTTGGGCGGCGACTAACTTAGCTTGCAGGGCTTCCTGTTGCGCCTGGTATTTCGCCAAAAAGGCTTCGGGGTTTTGATCAAATTGCGATCGCTGTTCCACAATTTCCACGCGCAGGCTTGGATCCTTGACGGTGCGAATCTCAGCATGCATGCCAAAGCGATCCAGCAGTTGGGGTCGCAATTCCCCTTCTTCGGGGTTACCAGAGCCAACTAGGACAAAGCGTGCTGGGTGACGAATTGAAATGCCCTCACGCTCAACGGTATTCCAGCCGGAGGCAGCGGCATCCAGCAGGACATCCACTAAGTGATCATCCAGCAGGTTCACCTCATCCACATAGAGAATGCCGCGATTTGCCTTGGCCAAAAGTCCCGGCTCAAAGGCTTTTACTCCCTCCGCAAGGGCTTTTTCAATGTCAATCGTGCCGCACACGCGATCTTCTGTGGCTCCCAGGGGCAGATCCACCATGGGTACTTTTTTCTTGATGGTGTGAATGGGTTCACCGGCTGCTACGGCCACCTTCACGGCATCACTCATGAGATCGGGATCACTGGGGTGACTATTGAAGGGGTCATCGGCAACCACCTCAATTTCTGGCAGCAAATCTGCTAGGGCACGAATGGTGGTTGATTTGCCCGTGCCGCGATCGCCCATGATCATCACCCCACCAATTTTGGGGTCAATGACATTGAGCAACAATGACAGTTTCATTTCGTCTTGACCGACAATTGCCGCAAAGGGAAAAACCGGCCGACGAGGCACAGCAGTCGGAGTCACAGGCATCACATCGCAAAAACAGCATTGATTATTGTGCCACATTGCGTTTGTGCTGCCACAGCAAAATTTTTCCGCAAAATCCTAGCCCTAGGTGGAGAAAGCGTGATAACCTTAGGAGAGATAACTCAAGAGCTAAGTGCGCTCATTGCCTTTGCTCTGCCCCATCAATCAAGGTTCTCAATTAGCAACAATCGCTGTGAACCAATTTAGCCATTCCACACCACTAACAGCAGTAAGGTCTTTACATGCCATTCTTGGCTCTAGGCCTTGGTTACGAGCGGTTTCTCACGCCCGACTGTCCATTTTTCAACCGTGTTGTTTTTAAGCTGCCTAAGGGAGGTTTCTTTATGTCTGTGCGTTTATATGTGGGCAATCTGCCGCGTGATTTGAGCCGCGAAGAGTTAGAAGCCCTATTTAGCCAAGAAGTGGGCGAAGTGGCTACCACTAAACTGATTACGGATCGTAAGACGGGTAAGTGCCGGGGGTTTGGCTTTGTCACCGTCGAATCCGAAGAAGTAGCGGATCAAGTGATTGAGAAACTCAACGGCTACACCTTTAAGGACAATCCCCTCAAGATTGAGAAGGCCAACGACAAGCCCAAGTCTGAAGCTAAAGAAAAAGAGGAAGCAGCGGCAGAAAAAAACACTGCCAGCAACCGCAGCAATAACCGCAAAAATAACAAAAACAATGGGCGGCGTACTCAAGTCAATTCTGCGCCGGCTGAATATAGCTCCATGGATACGGAAGCTGCGCAACCCGATCCCCGCTGGGCAGATGCCTTAGCACAGCTCAAAGAGCGGCTCCTCGCTCAAAGCAGCAACGCTTAAGGATTTTAGGCTGTTGCTATGACGGTGGATCCCTGGCCATTTGTCACTCCGGGTATCCCCGATAGTCTGTTTGCGCGATTACCAGGTATTCCCCTCACCCAACGGGAAACGCGGTTATTGATGCTCTCCTATTTGCGGCTTGAACCGGACTCTTGCCTTTGGGATGTGGGAGCAGGCACAGGGACGATCGCTGTTGAGGCAGCCCGTTTGGCAAAGCGGGGACAGGTGATTGCAATTGAACGGGATGAAGAAGTCGTTGATCTGATTCAGCGCAATTGCGATCGCTTTGGGGTCAAGAATGTACAGATTGTTGCTGGTTTGGCTCCAGACTGCTTTCCTCAGTTACGTCAAACACCGCAGCGGATTTGCCTGGAGGGGGGGCGCCCCATCAAAGAAGTTTTACTGCGAGCGTGGGAGTATCTTGCCCCCGGTGGTCGCTTGGTGGCGATCGCCAGTAGCTTAGAAAATCTCTATGCCCTCTCTGAGGGTTTCGCGACCGTCCAAGCCCGCAGCCTAGAGGTGGTGCAATCGGTGATCAATCGTCTGGAAACGCGGGGCGGCCACCAAATTTTTGCAGCCGTGGAACCAATCTTTATTCTCAGTGCAGAAAAAATCTCCTAATGGGCATTGGGCAATTGTGGGTGGTGGGCACCCCCATTGGCAACCTTGAGGACATGAGCGCTCGTGCCCTGCGTATTCTCAAGGAAGTGGATCTGATAGCCGCCGAGGATACACGCCACACTGGCCGCCTGTTACAGCATTTTGGCATTACCACACCCCAAATTAGTCTCCATGGGCACAATACCCAACAGCGAGTCCCCCAATTGCTTCAGCGCCTAGAGGCGGGTCAACAGATCGCGCTCGTCAGTGATGCGGGCCTACCGGGGGTGTCGGATCCCGGTTATGAATTAATTAGCGCCTGCATTGCTGCAGCGATTCCCGTGACGCCGATTCCCGGCGCGAATGCTGCCTTAACAGCTTTGATGGCCGCAGGATTACCGATGAATCGCTTTTGTTTTGAAGGGTTTTTGCCGACTAAGGGGCGCGATCGCCAGCAGCGACTAGCAGTCCTGCAACAGGAAACGCGCACGATTCTTCTCTATGAAGCCCCCCATCGCTTGGTGCAAACAGTAACAGAGTTATGTCAGGTTTTGGGGAGCGATCGCCCTGTTGTACTTGCCCGCGAACTTACCAAACGCCACGAAGAATTTTGGCGGGGAACCCTCGGTACTGCCTGCACTTATCTACAGGAGCATCCCCCCCGGGGCGAATACACACTGGTTTTAGCCGGTGCCCCTGAACATTCTCTGGCCGTGAACCCCAATTATCTCGCCAGCGAATTGGCAACACTGCTCAACCAAGGTCTTTCTCTCACCCAAGCCAGCCGTCAACTGGCGACTCTGACGGGGCTTTCGCGGCGTGACATCTATCAACTAGGGCTGCAGCTTAAACAGGAATCTCCTTAACCTTCTCCTGCAAGGGCCGTGGCAACCAATCCACAAACTGCGGATAAACTGGCAGTCGTGGCCCTAATTCCCATCCCCAAGCTGCTAATTGTTCCCTGAGCACTGCTAGATCGGTGTGGGGATAGTCTGGATTGACATGATCTAAGGGGACAATACCCCCCAAGTCGCGAGCGCCGGCCTCTAGGCACGCGCGAAAGACCGCTGGTTCTGTGACTAGATTGGCAGGAATTTGAATCGTGATGTCCTCAGGCAAGAGCGATCGCGCCCACTGCACCACCTGGGGTAATTGCTCCAGATCAAAAGGGGGTAGCCTCTCTGCCTGCTGCTGCCCAGGACTGTGGGGCTGCAGAATCACCTCCTGAATGTGTCCCCACCGCCGATGACACTCAGCAATGGCCGTGAGAGTCTCTGCCCAATCCTGGGGCGCTTCACCAATCCCCAAGAGCAATCCCGTGGTGAAGGGAATGCCCAGTTCTCCGGCCTGTTCCAGTTGGTGTAAACGAAGTTGCGGAGCCTTACTGGGGGCATGGCGATGGACACTTTGCAACAACTTGGGTGTCAACTGCTCCAGCATCAGCCCCATGGAGACATTCACTGTCTTGAGGACGGTCATTTCTGCTCGACTCAGGGGGCCCGCATTGGTATGGGGCAAAAATCCCTGATCCAACGCTAAGGCTGCTACATCATAGAGACGCTCTAACCATTTGGCACGCTGGGGACTGTTGGGGGCAACTTCGCCACTGAGAATGAGGATTTCCCGTACCTGTTGCGGATCAAGCTCTGCCAACTGTTTGGCCGCCGCCTCTAAACTCAACCAACCACTCGTGCCAATGTCCTGACGAAAATTACAGTAGGTACAGCGATTAAAACACTCATAGGTCGGCACAAGGGTGAAGGCTGGACTGTAGGTGATGGTGCGATCGCCCATAGGAGACTAACGAAAAAGTGCTCTTATCTCAGCATCAGCGCCCTCAGGGGGATGAGTTCTTAATAACGGGCGATCGCGAACACGTAGAGGGCATGGCCTGCCAACAAGGTGAACCACAGGAGCGTTACCGTCGGCATAAAAGGCACCGCCGTGGGTTGTAGCTGATGCCAAAACCAGCCACCAGAATTAAACGCAGCAAAAAGGGCAACATGGACAGCAAAATTCATGCGATCGTCCAAGCGGCGGTAGCTCGGATCGCGACGATCGGGCTTACGGGGCCAACGGGGAGGCATAGAGGGTACCTAAATCACTGCCAGCTCATCGGGGTGCAAATGGGCAACAAACTTGGGACTAAACCGCACTTGAATCGGGTAGTTGGGACTAATGGGACGGCCTTGCCAGTCGCTGAGAATAGCGCAAATTTCCCCTTCCATCCCTTGAATATCAAAAGGTTCATTGCGGTGATCGGGATGGTGATAGACAATGGTGGGGGTCTTGACGCGGACCCGCAGCCCAACACTTAAAGTTTGTGGCTCCATAACGCTCATTTGTTGTGTGCTCTCCTCGACTGGCAGGGGTTTTATTTTTATCGTCGCATACGGACTGGCAAGGGCGATCGCCCTCGGACAATTGAAAATCAATTGTTACCATTACCCACCAACCTCTGTCAGTTGGCAGAGGAGATGATTGGGTGATCGAGGGGGCTGCCATTGGCACTGATTGTCATTGGTGGCATCAGGAGCAGCGAGCGCACTTGATGGCGTTTTTCGGGGCTGAGGTATTCCTGCTGGACACAGCGCCAAGTTTGCCACTGGCGTGTTTGCTCAAGGGCAATCATTTCTGCCAGGCAAGGAGAGGCTTGACGGAGATTGAGGCCAAGTTGGGTACGGAAAAAGTCATCAAGGACAACGCCATCGTGAAGGGTCCCTAGGAGTTCTTGCAACTGCGCAAAAGCACTCACCTGTTCGTTGAAGGCGTCTCCATAGACACCGCTAAAGAGTTCCATTTGGTAGCGTACCCGTTTGGTTTGCTTGCGCAGATCGTGGAGATCTTCACCCGCCGTTTGTAACCACTGGGGTGGGTTACTGACTGCCAAAAAGAGGGGGCGATCGCCCTGCCATTCAATAGCCACTTGCCACCCCGGATGGAGCAGGAGCTCACACACCAAGGGCAATAAAATGTCTGGGGCAATCAGTTCCGTGGGTAAGTTGGCAATTTCACGATATTGAGGGTCAGCTAGCCATTCTTCTAGACCCTGTTGCAATTTGCGATAGCGATCGCTCCGCAGCAATTGAAGCGCTTTTTGCAGCAGTTCTGCCCGCTGCTTTTCGAGCTTTTTAATGAGCTTGGCCAGTTGTTGTTGCTCACAGCGGGGCAGGTGAGGGTAATACTGCTCTTTGAGCGCCAGCATCATCACATCCAAATCCCGTACGGGACTGAGGCTGCCGGCGATCGCCCGTACCCGCTGAATGGAGACCCCCTTGGGCAAACGTACCGTATTACAAAACACCTCCAGAGCCGTTCGCAGGCGGCGCAGACCAACGCGCATCTGATGAATCGCCTCAACATCGCGATCGCGAATCACCCCCGGCTCGTGTTTACTAATTTTGCGGTAGTACTTTTCAAAAGCGGCATAGGCAATATGCCCTAGGATCTCCATAGGACCCCCTCCCTGCTCAACGCCCAAAGGAATACCACCATCAAACTAACGTTTATTAACCAAGGTTACTTTATTTCTTAAGTTTCACTTAACCCTATTCTACCGTTGTGGCTGAATCACTGCTTGGCAACAAAAAACCCCGCTCAACTGGAACGGGGATTCAGTGAAGTCATTCAGTAACAGCCAAATAGAAAAAAACTGGGAATCTTAGGCAGCTGCCAAGTTCTTAGCAACAAAATCCCAGTTCACCAGTTGGTTCAGGAAGTTATCAATGAAGTCGGGACGACGGTTTTGGTAGTCGAGATAGTAGGCGTGCTCCCAAACATCAATCGTCAGTAGGGGCACTTGACCGTGAACCAAGGGGTTTTCGGCATTGGGCGTTTTAGTCACTTTCAGTGTGCCAGCTTCAAGCACCAGCCATGCCCAACCGCTGCCAAATTGGGTCGCTGCGGCATTTTTGAACTGGGACTTGAATTCGTCGTAGCTACCAAAAGCACTGTTGATCCGAGCAGCCACATCACCCGTAGGAGTACCGCCGCCACCTGGCTTGAGGCTATTCCAGAAGAAGGTGTGATTCCACACTTGAGCGGCATTGTTGAAGATGCCCACTTTGGCAGCATCGCCATAGGTCATGCGAATGACATCTTCAAGGGATTTGTCAGCGAGTTCCGTATCTTGAGTCAGTTTATTGAGGTTATCCAGGTAGCCTTTATGGTGTTTGCCATAGTGAAATTCAAGGGTTTTTGCAGACATTCCATAGGGTTCAAGGGCACCCGGATCAAAGGGAAGGGGTTCTTGTACAAATGCCATAGTGTTCAATACCTCTCTGAAAGTGATGCAAGTTTAGGCTACTAGAGATCAGTCATCGCCAAAAGGCACCTAGCGGCAGTGCCCATCGCCTAATTAACAATTCGCAATAATTATATCATCCTCCTTTCTCCTTCGGAAAAGGGCTGTGCCGCAGCATGATATGTTCAGAGGGGTTTTGGGTCTTGCGCTCTATGGTTGGTTCTGTCCTGCGCCTAGATCAAGTTTTGATTCCTGAGGAGGCCCCAATTCGCTTTGGTACCGACGGTTGGCGCGGCATCATTGGGGCTGAGTTTACCTTTAACCGTCTGCTGCGGGCAGCTAAGGCAGCGGCGGCAGTACTTTACCAAACCTATGGCGATGGCAGGACGCCGCGAATTATTGTCGGTTACGATCACCGGTTTTTAGCGGAACACTTTGGTACAGCCGTTGCCCAATTGCTGACAAGCCAAGGCTATGAGGTTTGGCTTTCTAACTGTGCGGCACCCACACCGGCCTTTAGCTGGGCTGTCAAAGCAGAGGGAGCCATTGGCGGCTTGGTCATTACGGCAAGTCACAATCCCGCTATCTATGCAGGACTGAAGGTGAAGGGCGCCTTTGGTGGATCAGTCCCCACACCTGTTACCCAAGCCATTGAAGCGCAGTTAGCTCAAGGGGAGCCGCCACCCGTGGGGGAGGCCAAAACAGACTATCAAGTCTTTGATCCGTGGCCCAGCTATTGTGCGGCGTTGCGCACTCATGTTGATCCCAGCCCCATTCGTGAGGCGATCGCCACGGGTAAACTGCGCGTCTGTGCCGATGTCATGCATGGGGTTGCCGCCGGGGGACTGGAGCGATTGTTGGATTGGCCCATAGAAGAGTTTCGGCGCGATCGCGACCCCCTCTTTGGCGGCGGTGCCCCTGAACCCATTGGCCGTTATTTAGCCGCTACCCAAGAACAACTGCGGCAACAGCCCAGTGCCACCCCTACAGTATGTTTAGTCTTCGACGGTGATGCCGATCGCCTGGCAGTCATTGATGGCGAGGGGGTACTGTACACTGCCCAAGAAATGATTCCCATCTTGATTGACCATTTAGCACAGCACAGTCCCTATCGGGGGGCAGTGATTAAATCCATTAGCAGTTCGGATCTGGTGGCACGAGTGGCAGCCCACCATGGCTTAGCCGTGATTGAAACGCCCATTGGCTTCAAGTACATTGGCGATCGCATGCTGGCCGGCGAAGCTGTCCTCTTAGGCGGTGAAGAATCAGGGGGAATCGGCTATGGCCACCATCTCCCCGAGCGGGATGCCCTCCTGTCGGCACTGTACCTATTACAAGCCCTGGTGACCTCCGGCTTAAGCGTGGGGGAATACTATCAGCAGTTGCAGGTAACGACAAACTTTTACAGTGCCTACGATCGCGTTGATCTCACCCTCACGTCCTTGGCACAGCGGCAAAAACTAGAAGCACTCCTAGGGGAGCATCCCTTCACCCAGATTTTGGAGAGTCCCGTGAGCCATTGGGACACCATTGACGGCTACAAGTTTCATCTGGCCGATGGCGGTTGGCTACTGATTCGCTTTAGTGGCACCGAACCTCTGCTGCGCCTCTACTGCCAAGGGAAAACCCCTGAACAGGTGCAGCGCATTCTACAATGGGCCAGTCAATGGGCAGTTGCAGTTGCTGGCTAATCGTTAAAAAAAACAATCCAATGGACAAAGTATCATGCCATCAGACCCATTCAGCCAAAATTCCGCTGCCACCAGTGCCCGTCCGCCCCTTTCCCTGTGGACAAAACTTGCCTTTGGCGCCGGCGATCTTGGAACTGCCATCACTGCCAATTTACAGGTGTTTTTCCTGATGGTGTTCTTGACCAATGTGGCTGGACTCAATGCTGGCTTGGCGGGAAGCGTGCTCATGATTGGCAAAATTTGGGATGCCATGAATGACCCGATCATCGGCTACCTGAGCGATCGCACCCCCGTGGGCAAGTGGGGACGCCGCCACATCTGGATGATGGCAGCCGCGATTCCCTTTGGCTTGAGTTTTTGCTTGAACTGGTGGGTACCAACGACGGATCAAGGGTTGCTCTTTGGCTACTACGTCCTCATTGGCCTATTGTTTAACACGTTTTACACGGCGGTAAACCTGCCCTACACTGCCCTCACACCAGAGCTCACTGAAGATTACAACGAACGCACCCATCTCAATAGTTTTCGCTTTGCCTTTTCCATTGGGGGTAGCATTGGCTCCTTACTTCTTGCTCAGGTCGTCTTCCAGAACATTCCCGATCCCCAAGCCCAATACTTGATCCTCGGGGGCATTGCCGCCGTCTTGTCTGTTTTGCCCATCTATTGGTGTGTCTGGGGAACACGGCAGCGGGTGCAAGCCTTTGAACGCGGTATTCGCAATCCTGAGCACCGCCCCTTACCGCTGCAAACGCAACTGCGGCTGGTGTTTAGCAATCGTCCCTTTCTTTATGTAATGGGAATCTACCTGTGTTCTTGGCTGGCGGTGCAAATTACTGCCTCGCTGATTCCCTTTTTTATTGGCGATTGGTTGCAAATGTCCGCCGCTGCCTATACCCAAGTGGCGCTGACGGTTCAAGGAACCGCTATGATCATGCTCTTTGTCTGGAGTGCTGTGAGTCGTCGCCTGGGTAAGAAGGCAGTGTATTTCATGGGAATGAGCCTGTGGATCATTGCCCAGGGCGGTCTCTTTTTGTTGCAGCCAGGACAGACAGTGCTGGTATATGTCTGTGCAATTCTGGCGGGCTTTGGGGTTGCGACCGCTTATCTTATCCCTTGGTCAATGATTCCGGATGTGATTGATCTGGACGAACTTGAGAGTGGCCAGCGGCGGGAGGGGATCTTCTATGCCTTTATGGTGCTGCTGCAAAAAATTGGTCTTGCCCTGGGTCTGTTCTTTGTGGGTCAGGCTTTGCAGTGGGCGGGTTACATTTCTACTGTCGCCGGTGCCCCACCCCCAGTGCAACCCCCTTCGGCACTCTTGGCAATTCGCGTTGCCATTGGACCTTTGCCAACCTTCTTTCTCATTGTGGGGATGATTTTGGCCTATCTCTATCCCATTACCCACGCTGTCCACCAAGAGATTCTTTTGCAGTTGCACGCCAGACGCCAAGGAGAGACTGAGGCATGAAGGGTTGGTCTGTGGGCGATCGCACCTTTGTGTGGGGAGAGCGCACCTACATTATGGGCATCTTGAATATCACCCCCGACAGTTTTAGCGATGGTGGTGACTTTTTTAATCCTGCCAGTGCCGTTGCCCATGCCCTAGAAATGGTTGCCGCCGGTGTTGATGTCATTGATGTAGGGGGGGAGTCCACCCGTCCGGGAGCTAGTGAAGTGCCCATTAGCGCTGAGTTGGCTCGGGTGTTGCCCGTGATTGAGGGCATCCGTCAGCAGTCCCAGATTCCCATTTCCATTGATACCACCCATGCGGTGGTTGCCCAGGCAGCGGTGGCAGCAGGTGCCAATATTGTTAACGATGTTTCAGGGGGGCAGGCGGATCCTGAGATGTTGGCCACGGTAGCGGCATTGGGGGTGCCCTATATCCTCATGCATCGGCGGGGAACCCCAGCCACCATGCAGCAATTAACTGACTACGAGGATTTGATCGGCGATTTGCTTCGCTATTTTCAGGAACAAACCCAGCGGGCGATCGCCAGCGGCATTCCTCCTGAGCACCTGATGATTGATCCTGGCATTGGCTTTGCGAAAACCACGCCCCAAAACCTCACCCTTTTACGGGAATTGCCGCAATTTCACACCCTTGGCTACCCAATCCTCCTTGGCCCCTCGCGCAAACGCTTTATTGGCGATGTCCTAAACCTGCCCCATCCTAAGGACCGAGTTTGGGGTACCGCAGCAGTCTGCTGCCATGCCATTGCCCAAGGGGTGGCGATGGTGCGCGTCCATGATGTGGCAGCCATGGTGCAGGTGTGTCGGATGGCCGATGTGCTCTGGCGATCGCCCTAGGGAGACTCCAACCATTTGAGGACACTAACCGCCATCAGAAAATGTCGTGGTTGCAACCGCAGAAACCTTTGAGGCCCGCGGCGAAGCCACGGCTGTAGGGCTCACCCATCCTGAAGTCATTGGTGGTGCCCTGGGGATCAGGGAGCGGATAGTGCACTTGAGCGCTTTTCCCAGGGAAATTCCCCAATCGAAGCGCCGCCGGCTTGATTAGGTAAGCCCTAGGGGCAATTGCTGCGCCCCGGAGCAGGCACACACAGTTCCCACTCGGCATTAAAGGGTTCGTAGCCCAGGGCCACTCCCGCTCGTTCCGCTTGGTAGCGCACCTCCTCAAAGCAGTCAAAGCCATCGGGGCGCACGGCAATGATAATGTACTCGCGATCGCTCTGACGACGTAGATTAGCCAACAAAATTGCCAAGGTGGAAGTGGGCTTGTCGAGGTCTGCTTTGGGCACAAGCACTTTTTGGGGATGCATGATCACCCCCTCGCGACGGCACTCTAAATAGCGAGGGGTACGTTCCGCATTTTGGGCGTTTTCCCGTGCCAAAATTTGCACATTAGTGCGTTCTCGCCCAAGGCTACTGGCACTGATGACCACCACTAATAGGATCAGGGTGCCAATGGTGCAGGCCAAGATCGAGAGGAAGGGAAATAAGTCCAGTTGCAAATGGTGGGATTGACGCCGCCGCACAGACTGATGCCTTACATAATTTTGGGCACGCGGAAAAAGTCATCTTCGCGCTCGGGGGCGATCGCTAGCAAGTCCTCCCGATGTGGCCAAGGTTCCAACACATCAGGACGGGTTACATTACTCACCTCAATGGCTCGCGTTGTTGGCGGCACCTCCGTAACATCCAGTTCACTCAGTTGATTGACATAGTCGAGGATGCTATCTAGTTGCTGGGTCAGTGCTTCAATTTCACTGTCATCAATGGCAAGGCGAGCTAAATGAGCCACCTTGCGCACATCTTCTGCAGTAATGACTTTGGTTGCCATTGGTGATCCTTATAGAAATTTTCGAGAAGTTTTTTAGAAATACACATCAATATTGGAGCGGCCAGTGGTTTTCAGCCAGTTCTGCGCCTCTATATAGTTATTGGGCGCCAGTTGAATTGCCCGCTTCCAATAGTCGGCGGCACGATCAAAGAGTTGTTCAGCCTCCTCCAAGCGCTGCTGCTCTTGTGCCTGTGTCCCCAAGTAGTGGTAGATCACTGCGATATTGTTGAGGGCTTGGGGCATGCGGGGATTGAGTTCAAGGGCTTGGTGGTAATACTCCAAGGCTTTTTCATGCTCGCCATTGCTGGCATGGATCAGGCCAATATTGTAGAGAATGTAGCTGCGATCGGTGGGGTCTTCCTCTAGTTCTAGGGCTGCCTGGTAGTTCTCCAGCGCCTCGGCATATTCTCCATCCGCTTGGGCAGACATGCCATCGCGATAATAGGCAAAGGCAGTTTTTGACTGCGAACTGGTGGGCAAGACCTTGAGAATGAGGTCAGCCATGACCGTAAAGGTTTTGTCAATAAAATTGTCGTTCCGTTGCGATCGCGGCATAGGGCTTCCTTGAACGGCCTCTTGCCTAGTGTATCAAAAGCACCACCCGCGATCGCCCCTCTAGCCAATGCCTAAGATTTGTAGCGTTCCGCCAAGAAGCTCCTAAGGCAGCCCTAAGATCGTCCTAGTGGCCCTCCGTGCCGTGATACTCACCAGCTTTGGGAGTTTAAGATTTATGATTGAAAATATTCTATTGGCAGACTCAGGAACTGGACAATCCGAACAAATGCTCAAGTCGCTGATGGAGTTGCCAGCGATTCAACGGGCTGCCGTCACCGTTTTGCACGTGATTCCACCGAAAATTACTGCCGAGGAGATGGCCGAACAACGTCAAGCAGGTGCCAAACTCCTAGCGGAAGCTGTTGCCCGACTGCACCTTGACCCCGTCATTAGCGTCAATACTATGCTGCGGGAGGGCGATCCTAAGGATACAGTGCTCCACGTGGCCGATGAAATCAATGCCGACTTGATCATTATGGGATCGCGGGGACTCAAGCGCCTGCAATCCATTCTCGAAAACTCCGTTAGCCAGTATGTGTTTCAACTGTCTTCGCGGCCGATGCTCCTAGTGCGCGATGACATCTACGTCAAGAAAATCAACCGCATCATGGTGGCACTCAATCATTCTGCTGCAGCCAAAGCCTCCTTGGACTTAGCAGTGCGCCTAATGGAGGGGGTCAAGGGCGGCAAACTCATTCTTGCCCACGTCAATCCTGACCTCAAGGGTCATGCTGATACCCCCAGCAGTGCTGCCGAAAAAGAGCCGCTTCTTGCCGAAGCCGCAACGGTGGCTAAGCAGCGGGGTGTGGAATACCAGTGTGTCCTGACCACCGGCAAACCCGCTGAAGAAATCTGCCGCATTGCTGCTGATACCAATGCCGATCTCCTGGTTCTGGGTTCTCCGGATCGGCGGCCCTCGATCGCTCGCAGTTTACCCGACTTGGATCGCCTTTTGGGCACTTCCCTTTCTGACTATGTCCGGGTCTATGCCGAGTGTCCCGTGCTCTTTGTGCGACAAGCGGAGGCCTAGGCGGGTCTAGCGGCGGTGACTTTTTGGGATGATTTGCGCTGGCAGAGCGATCGCCAGTGGCAACAACTGCGTGAAGCCCTTGAGTACACCTTTCTCCAACTCTTTCGCCAGCAAACAGAGCCCTTTTGGCAAGACCACCCCTCCTTAGAGGGATGGCTACGCTGGTTCCTTCAGGGGGTCTTGCTGATTGGCCTCGGCGTAGGCCTCTATTTCCTAGGACGCAGCCTCTGGCGATGGTGGCAACGGCGATCGCGCTCCTCTTCACCAACAGCAATTTCTACCCTTGGGGAGCGACCCAGACCGGTGCGGGAATGGCTGGAACTTGCCCAAAACCTACAATTGGCGGGGGACTATAGAGGGGCCTGCCGCGCCTTTTACATGGCCTTGTTGTATCGGTTGCAGGAGGCAGGCTGGCTGCGGCTTCAGACCCACTGGACCAATGGCGACTACCTGGGGGAATTGGAGCGGCTCTTTCAACTGGGGGAGCGATCGCCAACTGTAGGGCGGAGTATCCAGCATCTCTTTCAAGTTCACAGTCGCAGTTACTATGGCGCCGAGCCAGTGGATGCCCAAACCCTAGCCAGCTGTCAAGCGGCCTATTTTGAGGTGGAACCCTTCCTGCGGGAGACCCAGCAATGATCGCGATCAAGCGTCGGCAGTGGTTTTTCCTTGGCTTCGCTGTCCTTGTGCTGTTGGCGATCGGCCTCCTGATGGTGGCGGTGGCTCCCAGTAGCCGCGCTGGCTCCTCCTTTGATTCCTCTCCGTGGGGCACGCAGCAGTTTTATACTTACCTAGAGCAGCAGGGGTTGCGGGTGGAGCGCTGGCAGCATAACTATAGCAACCTCAAGGGCAAAGGGCACATTCTCATTCAAATCAGTGGTCGTCCCATCGGTTGGCCACCGACCCTTGTGGCGTGGCTGGCTCAGGGCAATACGCTGGTGCGCTTTTACTGGCACGGCGAACCCACGGCAGCCCCCTTTGAGACGCGGCTCTCAATGCCCCTGGGCACTGTCTTGATTGAAACCCGCCGCCGCGTTCCTTTGCAACAGGGCGATCGCTCTCTCCTTAGGGATGATCACGGTTTGATTGTCTATCTCAGACGCTCTAATACTCCCCATAACCATGAACAGCGCATCCTTGGCGTCTATCCCTGGTTAGTGGCCAATGCCTATGGCGGTGAAACCGGTCTTGCCAACTTTGCGGTTGTAGCTCAGCTCCTGCAGGAGATAGCCGAACCGCGAACAACACTATACTTTGATGAATGGCTCCACGGCTACCGCCAACGCACTTCAGAGGAGGTGCTTAGGGAGAGGGTGCCTCAAACCCTCTTCGACTACTTCAGTCGCACCCCTTGGTTGGCTGTGGGGTTGCAGTTTGCCCTGTTGCTCCTCCTTTTGCTATGGCAGCAAAGTCAGCGCTTTGGGCCACCGCTACTGGAAAAGGAACCTGTCACCAGTAATAGTGCTGCCTATATTGAGGCCCTCGCGGGGGTTCTGCGGCGGGCACAGCAGCGGCAGTTTGTCCTAGAACAGCTTCAAGATCGCTTTCGCTACGACTTAGCTCAGCAACTCGGCCTTGCAGCCAGTCCCCCTCATCTGCCTCAAGATTCTGAACTCCTTCAAGCATGGCAGAGTGCAACGGGGCGATCGCCTGACCCCCTTCAAGACCTGCTCCGTATCCGCCATAGGGTTGACGATGCCCAGTTGCTCAGGTGGCTAGAGCAGGCCGCTAATGTCCTACAAACTCTGAAAACGACTGTTTGATTACCTAGCCCTTTGGCTTTGTCTTCACAGACACTGGCCCATAGACAAGGGTTTGACAAGCCAAACGATAATTTTCGGGCTTACGGCGGAGCTTGCGCTCTTCCACAGGGGTGCGGGGCGAGAGGTTTTCCATGCCTTCGACAATCTCAACAATACAGGTGCCACACTGGCCATAGCCCCCACAATTAAAGAGCTTGCCCTTAAGGGTATAGAGGTCAACCCCCGTTTCCATTGCTTTTAAGCGCAGATTCGCACCATCAGCAGCAACAATTTCCTTGTTTTCGTTAACAAACTTAATATTTGTGCCCACGAATTCAGCTTTGCTTGCCATAGGAACCTAGGCTAGTTACCATTCTTAATACATTCTCATTTTGGCAGAAAAACTGCCCAACCGTAGCTGAAGTTACGGGTAAATTGGCCGTTAAACTCTTAGTAGGGAAGCGGTTGTTACCGTGATCCGGCTGCTTAATAAAATTTGTTCATGCAAACGCTAAATTTTTGTATAGGAGGAGCGTAGTCAATGGGACTACCCTGGTACCGAGTCCACACTGTCCTGATCAATGATCCAGGGCGGTTGATTGCGGCCCACCTGATGCACACGGCATTGGTCGCCGGTTGGGCAGGGTCGATGGCTCTTTATGAGCTCGCTATTTTTGATCCCAGTGATCCCGTTCTCAACCCCATGTGGCGGCAGGGAATGTTTGTGCTGCCCTTTATGGCACGGTTGGGGGTCACGGGGTCTTGGAGCGGTTGGAGCATTACTGGCGAAACGGGGATTGACCCCGGTTTCTGGAGCTTTGAGGGGGTTGCCCTAGCCCACATCGTCCTGTCGGGTCTGTTATTCTTGGCAGCCTGTTGGCACTGGGTCTATTGGGATCTCGAACTCTTTCGTGATCCTCGCACCGGTGAGCCTGCCCTCGATTTGCCGAAAATGTTCGGGATTCACCTGTTCCTTGCTGGTCTGCTGTGCTTTAGCTTTGGCGCCTTTCACCTGACGGGTCTGTTTGGCCCTGGGATGTGGGTTTCTGACCCCTATGGCTTGACGGGCAGCGTCCAGCCTGTTGCCCCCGAATGGGGACCCGATGGCTTTAACCCCTACAATCCCGGTGGTGTTGTGGCTCACCATATCGCCGCAGGCATTGTCGGTATTATTGCTGGCCTCTTTCACATACTGGTGCGTCCACCCCAGCGGCTTTACAAAGCTCTGCGCATGGGGAATATCGAAACCGTCCTCTCCAGCAGTATTGCGGCCGTCTTCTTTGCCGCCTTTGTCGTTGCTGGCACGATGTGGTATGGCAGTGCCACCACGCCCATTGAACTCTTTGGGCCGACTCGCTATCAGTGGGACAGTAGCTACTTCCAACAGGAAATTAACCGGCGCGTGCAGGCCTCTCTCGCCAGTGGCGCCACCCTGGAAGAAGCTTGGTCGGCTATTCCAGAGAAACTGGCCTTCTACGATTACATTGGCAATAACCCCGCTAAAGGTGGTCTCTTCCGTACTGGCCCGATGAATAAAGGGGATGGAATTGCCCAAGCTTGGAAAGGCCATGCCGTCTTCCGCAACAAAGAGGGTGAAGAACTCTTTGTGCGTCGGATGCCTGCCTTCTTTGAAACCTTCCCGGTCATCCTCACCGATAAAAACGGCGTTGTCAAAGCCGACATTCCCTTCCGTCGTGCGGAGTCGAAGTATAGCTTTGAGCAACAGGGGGTTACCGTCAGCTTCTACGGTGGTGAATTGAACGGCCAAACCTTCACTGATCCACCCACCGTCAAGAGCTATGCCCGTAAGGCCATCTTCGGTGAGATCTTCGAATTCGATCAGGAAACCCTGAACTCCGACGGGATTTTCCGCACCAGTCCCCGTGGCTGGTTCACCTTTGCCCATGCGGTGTTTGCCTTGCTCTTCTTCTTTGGTCACATTTGGCACGGTGCCCGTACCCTGTTCCGCGATGTCTTCTCTGGGATTGATCCAGAACTGTCGCCGGAGCAAGTGGAATGGGGCTTCTATCAAAAAGTGGGCGATGTCACCACTCGCCGCAAGGAAGCTGTTTAGTCATTCCTAGGGGACTACTATGGAAACCATCACCTACGTTTTCATCTTTGCCTGCATTATCGCCCTGTTCTTCTTTGCCATCTTCTTTCGTGAGCCGCCGCGGATCACTAAGAAGTAGCCTCTGACCCATCCCTAAAGAGGGCTTTAATACTTGCCGATCGCCCCTGCGGTCGGTTTTTTGATGTTTATTTGATCTTCAGGGAGATGAGGGGCGCCGATTCCTGAATCTTTCGCTTCCGACGCCGCGGTTTCTGGTACAGTCTTTATGGCACAGTGGGATGCCCAAGGTTGTTGTCTGTCAATCGCTAAGGAGAAACCTCTGAGTACCCGAGTCATTATTGTCCGCCACGGTGAAAGCACGTTTAATGTCCAAGAGCGAGTGCAAGGTCACAGTGATGCCTCTGCACTCACGGAGCGCGGTCGTTGGATGGCGGCCCAAGTGGGTCTAGCGCTGCGGGGTATTCCCATTCGCAAAATTTACACCAGTCCCCTGAAACGGGCAAAGGAAACCGCAGAGGTCATCCATGCTCAGCTCCAAAACACCGAACTCAAGCCACCCCATTCCCTTGATCTGCTCAAAGAGATTGCGCTGCCAGCTTGGGAAGATCTCCCCTTTGCCGAAGTGAAGGCTCGGTTTCCAGAGGACTATCGCCGCTGGCAGGAAGCCCCAGACACTTTGATGATGAAAATCACCACAGACAGTGGCCAAACCAAGGAGTTTTTCCCCCTACTGGATCTCTACGATCGCGCGGGCATGGTCTTGGAAAGGCTGCTAGCGGCTCACGCCAATGAAACGATTGTCATTGTGGGGCATAGTGGCATGAACCGTGCCTTGATCTGCACGGGCCTCGGCTTGGGGGTCAAGGGTTACCTGCGGCTGCAGCAGGCCAATGGTGGCATTAGTGTCTTAAATTTCAGCAACGGCTTGCGGCAACCCGCTCAACTGGAAGCTCTCAATCTCACTAGCCATCTCAATGATCCCTTTCCACAGCCCCGCTTCAAGGAGCAAACGCTGCGGGTCTTTCTTGTCCGCCACGGTGAAACGGACTGGAACCGTGCAGGACGCTTCCAAGGGCAAATGGATGTGCCCCTCAATGAAAATGGCCGTGCCCAAGCGGCGGCAGTGGCTGAGTTTCTCAAGGATGTCCCCTTCCACCATGCCTTGAGTAGTCCACTCCTGCGTCCCAAGGATACGGCCTTGGCAATTTTGCAGTACCACCCCAATGTGCAGCTGGAGTTAGAGCCAGCCCTTGCAGAGATTAGCCATGGGGACTGGGAGGGCAAGTTTGAACCCGAGGTGGAGGCGGCCTACCCGGGTGAACTGGAACGTTGGCGGACCACCCCTGCCCTTGTACAAATGCCCAATGGCGAAAACCTCGAACAGGTGCGCGATCGCGTGGTCAAGGCCTGGGAACTCTGGCTGCAGCGCTGGAAAACCAATGCTCCCACCCCCCACAATGTCTTGGTCGTGGCCCACGATGCCACCAATAAGGTCTTGCTCTGCCACATTGTTGGTCTTGGCATTGAAAACTTCTGGCTCTTTAAGCAGGGAAATGGCAGCGTCACGGTGATTGACTATCCCCTCAAGGGAGGTCTGCCGCGCTTGCAGGCAGTGAATATCACCACCCATTTGGGAGGGGTACTGGATCGGACGGCGGCGGGAGCGCTGTAGGGGATGGTGTGGCGATTGTTGCAACAGGTGCGGCTGCTGGATCCCGTCAACCGCCAAGACCAACGCGCGGATGTGCTGCTAGAAGAGGATCAACTGGTGGCGATCGCCCCCGCAGCGGTTCCCCCGGATGCCGAAGTTATTGATGCCTCAGACTGGGTTTTGGCACCGCCTCTGGTGGATCTCTACAGCCACAGTGGTCAACCGGGCTACGAGGCACGAGAAACCCTAGATAGCCTTTTGGCCGCCGCTGCTGCCGGGGGGGTGCAGTATTTAAACCTATTGCCCACCACGGAACCTGTGATTGATGATCCTGCCCTTTGGCAAGCACTACAACGGCAGATACCCCCCACCGCTTGGCCACAGGTACGGGTTTGGGGCGCACTCACCCAAGGATGCAAGGGAGCCGCCCTAACGAATTTAGCTGAACTGGCGGCCAGTGGTGTGGTTGGTTTTTGTGATGACCGCGGCTTGACCCATTGGCCCTTAGTACAGCGGGCACTAACCTATGTCCAGCCCCTGGGAAAACCCGTTGCCCTTTGGCCCTTTGATTCGGCCTTGGCGGCGAAGGGTGTGGCGCGGCAAAGTGGGGTTGCCACGCGTTTAGGCTTGGCGGAGCAACTGGTCTGCTGTGAAACCATTCCGCTATTGGCGATTTTGGAATTGGCACGCACGGTCTCAACGCCGATTCACCTAATGCGCCTGTCAACCGCTCGCAGTGTCGAGATTCTCGCTAAGGACAAACCCGAACAGGTGAGTGCCAGTGTGTGTTGGTTGCATCTACTTTTTGAGGTTGAGGACTTAGCCAACTACGATCCGAATCTCCGCCTTGACCCACCCCTAGGAACGGCCAGCGATCGCCAAGCGTTGATTGAAGGCATCAAAACGGGAATCATTGAGGCGATCGCCATTGACCACACCCCCCTGCTCTACGAAGAAAAAATGGTTTCCTTTGCCGAGGCACTCCCCGGCGCCATTGGCCTTGAATTAGCCCTACCGGCTCTGTGGCAGGAACTGGTTGCCAAGGAGTACGTGAGCGCCCTGCAGCTTTGGCACGCCCTCAGCACGGCACCGGCGCGTATTTTGGGCATGGAGCCACCCCGCCTAGAACCCCACAGTCGCAACTTTGTTCTCTTTGATTCCAGCGTTACTTGGACAGTCACGCCCCAAAGCCTGCGATCGCGCGCTCGCAACACCCCTTTTTGGCAACAATCCCTGCGGGGTCAACTGGTGCCCTTTTCGCCAAGCATCCGCTCTGGTCGTACCCACCGGTCAAACTCCTCAGCAGTGAGATAGCCCAATTCCACAGCCGCTTCCTTAAGGGTTTTACCCTCACTGTAGGCCTTTTTCGCGACTGCTGCCGCCTTGTCATAGCCTATGTGGGGATTGAGAGCCGTCACCAACATCAGCGATCGCTCCACATAGGTTTGAATTTGCTGCCGATTTGGCTCAACTCCCACCAAGCAATGGTCGGTAAACGATTGAACCGCATCACTCAGGAGGGCAATAGATTGCAGCACATTGTGAATGATCAAGGGCTTATAGACATTTAACTCAAAATTTCCTTGGCTGCCCGCTATCCCCACCGCTGCATCGTTGCCCATGACCTGAACGCACACCATCGTCAAGGCTTCGCATTGGGTGGGGTTCACCTTGCCGGGCATAATCGATGACCCCGGTTCATTGGCAGGTAACGTCAATTCCCCCAGACCACAGCGCGGTCCCGAGCCCAACCAACGAATATCGTTGGCTATTTTCATCAGTGCGGCAGCCAGGGTTTTGAGAGTACCACTGAGCATCACGAGGGGATCATGGGCTGCCAAGGCGGCAAAGGGATTTTCAGCTTTGCGAAAGGGATACCCCGTCATTTGGGCTAATTCTGCTGCCACGCGATCGCCAAAACCAGCGGGTGCATTCAACCCCGTCCCTACTGCTGTAGCGCCAATGGCAAGGGGATACAGATGCTGCAGGGCATATTCAATATGGGCTTGACCGGCCGCAATTTGACTGGCGTAACCAGTGAATTCCTGACCTAGGGTCAAGGGGACGGCATCCATTAAATGGGTACGGCCAATTTTGATAATCTCCGCAAAGGCAGCTGCCTTTTCCTGCAATACCGTCAAGAGATGGCGCAGCGTTGGCAGCAGGCGCTCCTGCAGGGCAAGGACTGTGGCAACATGCATGGCCGTGGGAAAGGTGTCATTGGAGGACTGGCTACAGTTCACATGATCGTTGGGATGGATGGGGCTTTTGCTCCCCTTCACTCCTCCCGCCAGCTCAATGGCACGGTTGGCAATTACCTCATTGACATTCATATTCGTTTGAGTGCCGCTACCCGTCTGCCAGATGGAGAGGGGAAACTGATCATCCCACTGTCCTGCAATGACTTCATCGGCGGCTTGAATAATCCATTTGGCTTTCTCAGGGTCTAAAACCCCCAAATCACGGTTGGCGATCGCCGCCGCCCTCTTGAGCCGTGCCATGGCATGGATCACCTCTAGGGGCATGGGCTGACTGCCAATGGCAAAGTACTTGAGGGAACGTGCCGTCTGAGCCCCCCAATAGCAATCCGCAGGCACCTCAACGGCACCGAGGGAATCGTATTCTAGGCGAGTTTCAGTTGTCATGCAGAACGATTCAACCAATCATTACAATCATTAATAGAGAATTATCCCAACTCACTGCCCATTCCTTCCTTGCGTGCCCCTTAAAGGACTTCATGGCTGACACCATGGTGCTTAAGACTGGCATATAGATAATTACAGATAATACAGACAATGTGGCGTTCCTCTCTAAAGGCTCTAGATTGCTGGGCAATCCTTGCCCAATATAAGCTGGCACAGACGGTTGATACTCTGACAAGCGAAGTAGGGGATCAACCGGTTTTAAGTCCTCAATCACCTCCTCAGGCATCGGAGGGGGAATTGTTCTCAGCGGAGGGCTCTTGCTTAGGCACTTTTGAGCACTTCAGGGTCCATAGTACAGCCCTTTTCAGGCGGTGGTGAACACCCCTGTAGAATTAGGTAGGGTTAATTTTGGGGGAATCTCCTGTGAGCGCACCAGCGATCGCCATCATTGACTACGATATGGGAAATTTGCACTCCGTCAGCAAAGCCCTTGAGGTCGTCGGCGCCAGCCCTCTCATTAGCGATCGCCCCTCGGAGATTTTCGCAGCGGATGCGGTGGTGCTTCCCGGCGTTGGTGCCTTTGATCCCGCCATGGCTCAGCTTCAAGAGCGAGAACTGGTGCCCGTCATTGAGCAGATCATTGCGCAGGGAATGCCCTTTTTGGGGATTTGCCTTGGTCTCCAAGTGCTCTTTGAATGTAGTGAAGAGGGAACAGAACCTGGCCTTGGTATTTTTGCAGGCAAAGTCAAACGCTTTCAGTCTGAACCCGGCCTCACAATCCCCCACATGGGCTGGAACCAACTGACCTTGACGCAATCCGCCTCTCCCCTTTGGCAACATCTACCACCGAGCCCTTGGGTCTATTTTGTCCACTCCTACTTTGTTGCCCCTGAGGATCCTTCATTAGTGGCGGCAACGGTGTGCCATGGTCGGCAAACGGTAACGGCAGCGATCGCCCGCAACAATCTATTTGCTTGTCAATTTCACCCCGAAAAGTCCGGTGCGGTGGGTCTGCAATTACTGCGCAACTTTGTTGCCTTGGCCAAAGATTGATAGCTAAGCTCTTGAGTCTTAAATCGATTGACGCCATTGAATTGACTCCATTGAAGCAGTGACAGCCAGTTGGCCTAACGGTACCCATAAAAGCGGGTGGCAAAGTTTTGCGATCGGGTAGGGGACAGTTGACGTGCTTTCAAAATAGCAGCGGTGAGAAAGACATAGGCGACAATCCCCACCACTGCCAAACCCATCGGACCAAAACGGGCAGCAGCCGTATTCCAAAGGGCGTGGAGGCCGGCGGCAAAACCAAGGCCAACGGTTAAAATCAAGGCAGCGCGACGGGGTCGCAAGACACTCAGCCCCACACAATAGCCTAAATAGCCCGTATAGGCCATATGTCCCGTCAATGAACCTAACACCCGCGGAATGAGCACTTGCAGACCGGCTAAATTACCAAATTGACCTGCAATACTGGGGACGTACTGCCCAAGGGTTTCTGTCCACGTAAAACCGAGGCCAGCAGCCGCTCCCAAAAGAATGCCATCTAGGGGTTCCCATACGCCCACCTTTTGTTTCCACGGACTAGGGAGCCATCGCCCCACCCCATAGGCCACGCCAATTGGTAAGGCCTTGAGTAGCTCTTCCATTAATCCGGCACCAATGAAGTTACGGCTGAATAACACCCAAAATGAAGGATGGGGCGGATGCAGTTGGCCGGGTAAGACGGTGCGGAAAAGATAGATCATGACTGGCAAAATCGGGCTTTGGAGAATCAAAATTTCCAGCGTCAAGGTGCCTAGTAAAACCCATATCGGTTTGGGTTTGCCACAGAGTTGATAGATGAAGTAATAGGCAGCACTCCCTAAGTAGAGCGCCAAGATGACTTTGAAGGCATCGGGGGAGCCGGCAGTGGCAAAGAGTAGGATGACCGCAATAACAGTAACCATCCCCGGTACCAGATAGGCTTTGCGTACCCAGTCGGGATGAATCGCAAAAATAGGCAGGAGTTGGGTGAGGGTGAGGGGTTGATCGGGCTGGGTGCTCACGACTTCGGTCAGGGGTAGGTATTCGAGGACAAATTCGGGTCCTTGGCGTCCTAATTGAATGCGATCGCCCGCATTGAGCACAGTTAAGGTTTCCACCCGCTGTTGATTGACATAGGTACCATTGACACTCCCCAGGTCAGCGATCGCCCACACGGGAATCGCGCCCCGCTTTTGACAGGTGAATTGGGCATGGTGGCGAGAAACAGAGGTATAGATGTGAGCGTCAAGGACAATATGACAAGTATCGGGATCGCGGCCAATGATCGTCACATCCTCTTGGGAGAGCCAAAACTGCCCTCTTTCAGGGGAGACTTGTCGCAGCACACCCGCATACTTCAGGGTTGGATTGAGGGGAGAGCGATCGCAATTCATTAGTACCCGTGTCAACTGCAAGGGGACGATGAGAATCCCAAAGTCCTACCTGCTTAGCACTCACACCCACTATACACTGGCCGCTTGATACTTCCTTATGATCGGGCTTTGATCGGGAGGGCGATCGCACCAGCACAGGGAACGGGAAAACTGGGGTAGCGCTTTTGAGTAGAGGTTTGCTTTATAACTAGGAGTTGACAAAGGTCAGTACTTTGGGTGATGATAAAGTTCTGCTGATTCGGGGCTATAGCTCAGTTGGTAGAGCACTTCAATGGCATTGAAGGGGTCAGCGGTTCGAATCCGCTTAGCTCCATCGAAATGAGTAAAGTTTCTTGTTTTTTCTCATTGCCCCCTAGGCACAGTCATTCAGCAGACTTTCGCTACTGTCGTCAAAGGATGAATGCGTAGCCCCCAATTTGAACTCAACCAAGTCTTGGAAACTATCCAAGGCATGCAGGCTGCTATTCAGACAATTCACAAAAGCTAGACATGCCACCGCGAACGAGCGCTTTCAATACCTTAAAAATTGATGCTCCCAAGTCAAAGCTAAAGCAGCCAATTAAGGTCGTGGAAGCTCAATGGGGACAGCCCATTGACACCCTTAAGTCACATTGCAGGACATCTCTAAACAGCACACAGGAACTGCTCCGCGGCCATGGGGCTTTCTTGTTGGACTATTGGTAGCCACTGGTAGCCACAGTGGGCTTGTTGGCAAGGCTTTTGATATTGGACTTGCCTCAACCTTGATTGAGGGCTTGCTGGCGCAATATTCGCAGTAGTTTTTCTAAATGCCCTGGGAGAGGAGCGATCGCCACAATCTCTTCGCCACTCCGGGGATGCTGCAATTGTAAGCGATAGGCATGGAGAGCTTGGCCGGGAAGCTTCACTTTTAGGGGGCTGCCGCGGCCATAGAGGGGATCCCCCAACAGCGGCCAACCTAAATGGGCCGCATGGACGCGGATTTGATGGGTGCGCCCCGTTTCTAGGCGAAACTCCACAAGCGCACAGTGGCGAAAGCGCTCCTTCACGTACCAGTGGGTAATGGCAGTGCGGCCTTTTTCAGGGGGCACTACCGCCATCTTTTTGCGATCCACCGGGTGACGACCCATGGGCGTCATGATGGTTCCACTGTCCTCGGGGGGTTGGCCATAGACAACACCAAGGTAGTGGCGCTGCATTTGCCGCGTTTTCAATTGCTGTTGCAAATGGTGTAGGGCAAACGCTGTTTTGGCGACAACCATCACCCCAGAGGTGTCTTTGTCTAGGCGATGCACAATCCCTGGTCGCTGGACACCACCAATGCCCGTCAAATCAGGACAATGAGCTAATAAGCCGTGAACTAGCGTGCCGTGGCTATGACCGGGGGCAGGATGCACCACTAAATCCACGGGTTTATTGAGAATCAGTAACTCCTCATCCTCGTAGAGAATACTCAGGGGCAGGGGTTCAGGGACTAGATCCAATGGCTCTGGCGTAGGGAGCACCACCTCCAGTACCTCACCACCACTGAGGGGCTGATTTTTGCGATCGCAAACTTGACCATTGAGGCGTACGTGGCCCCGTTGGATTAACTGCTGCCAGCGCGATCGCGAGAACTCAGGATGCTGTTGGGCAAGGAACGCATCGAGGCGATCGCCCCCCTTTTCGACCCTGAAGGTTAGCGATGTCGTCATGCCCCCCAACTACACCAGCGTATGCCCAAGGGCTAAACCCACCACTAGCATCCCTAAAACCAGAAAGGGTTGAGCACTGGCTTGGTACTTCACATCGTTTTTTAGGGGATCCCGCAGGAAGTACATATCCTGAAAGACAATTTGGGGAATAATCAGCAAAATCAGCAGCACAGCATAAAGATTGGCATGGATCGCCATCAGGTAGCCCGCAATCCCCAACTGGAAAACGTCAATCATCAGGACGCAGATCCAAGCTGCCGTGGTAATACCAAACATCACAGGCAGAGACGCCAAACCCAGTTGGCGATCGCCCTCGACGCTTTTGAAGTCATTGACAATGGCAATCCCCAAGCCCGCCAGACTGTAAATCAAGGTCAAGATCACAATTGTTGGCGTCAATTCACCAAAAAGGGCGTGACCTGCCCACCACGGTAGGGCCATGTAGCTTGCTCCGAGGGCATAATTTCCCAACCAACCATTCTTTTTTAGTTTCAGGGGCGGTGCAGAGTAAATATAGGCCAAAAAGCCCCCCAGCAAGGCAATTTTGGTCACGGGGAACGTGGGATGGTCAGCCCATAGATCGAGTAGAACCGCTACAGCCAAACCCGCAACAACAAGGAAAATAATCTGCGCCCGCACTTGATTCAGGGAAATGGCTCCCGAAGGAATGGGACGGTAAGGTTCATTGATCGCATCAATCTCGCGATCGTAGTAATCGTTGAGCGTTTGCGTATAGCCAGCCATCAAAGGCCCCGACAGGAACATACAGGTGGCTGCCTTGAGAATATCCTCCAGACTCCATGTAAATCCCCCCGAGGAGGCTGCACCACACACCACCCCCCAAATCAGGGGAATCCATGTAATTGGCTTCATTAATTGCAGGCGAATTTTCCAGATATTGGTCTCACCGCTTTTGGCACCCTTCATGCCCAGCAGTTGACGTGCCGCTGCTGTTGTACTTTCTGAAGAGGTTGGAGTCGTCGTTGAATCGGGGGTTTCCGTCATAGCGCTTGTTGTGCTCAGCAATCACCTCAATGATTATAGTCGTTTCACTTTCCTCCACCTAGGGGGATATTGTTTGCCTCTGGCGTGGGCAGGATGTTAAGAGTTGCCCTCCTCAATTTGCCGATCGCCCGTGGTGTAGGTCAGGATAGAAGCGAAACTGCTTTTAGGATCTTGCAGCGTCAGCGGAACAGTTCCAAGTTGTGCTATGACCCCTGTATCCATCCCTAATCATCTTAAACGTGCTTTACCGGCGGTTATTGCAACAGCAATTGCCACGCTGGGTGTCCTTGCCCTGCGGGTGGGTGGCTTCCTGCAACCCTTGGAATTAAAAGTCTATGACCAATGGCTGCGCTGGCGATCGACACCCGCCACCTCCCAGCGACTCCTGATTGTTGAGATTACCGAGGCAGACATTCAAGCCCTCAAGCAGTACCCAATTCCTGACGAAGTGCTCATTCAAGCTATCAATGAATTGCAGGAGTACCAACCTAGGGTCATTGGCATTGATATTTTTCGCGATTTTCCGGTTCCTGATCGCTTCAAATTGCCGACCGATGGGCTGCCCTCCCTCGGACGGATGATGATAACCCAACCCAACACCGTCATTGTCTGTAAAGTGGGAAGCAAAGCGGCTCCCGGCATTTCCCCCCCCGCTGGACTGCTGAATGATCAGGTGGGGTTTGCTGATATTCCCATTGATGATGATGGGGTGGTGCGCCGTGCTGTTTTAGCCACTCAACCAGAAGCTAGTGATCGCTGTTCTACCCCTCAATCCTTTGCCCTTGCCTTGGCGCGTCTTTTTCTGGGGGTTAATCCCCAATCCGTTACTCAAAACCGCCTTGACTTGGGAACCGCTCGCTTTCAGGCCTTAACCAGCAACTGGGGGGGCTACAACAACCTAGACGCCACCGGCTTTCAAATCCTGATCAACTATGCCCACCCAACCCAGCCCTATGAAACAGTCACCCTGAGCGAAGTGCTCAAGGGTCAAGTGCTGCCCTCCAAGGTGCGCGATCGCGCCGTCCTCATTGGCGTCACTGGCAGCAGCAGTAACGATAAATTTTTGATTCCAATTGCCCTGCTAGGGCAAACCAACCGCCTTACTCCCGGTGTTGTGGTTCAAGCAGCCATCCTTGAAGATTTGCTAGCAGCGGCTCTCGATAATCGCTCCCCCATTGGTACATGGCCACAGGCGGCGATCGCCCTTTGGATTCTCGCTTGGTCTGGCCTCGGTGCCCTGATTATTGCCAAGGGACACCGCTGGGTAATTGTGCCGCTATTGGTTGCTGGGGGACTGGGTCTAAGTGGTCTCACCTTTGTGCTCTTTTTACAGGGGAGTTGGATTCCGCTGGTGGCTCCTCTCGTTAGCTTTGGCAGTGCAGCGATTTTGATGCTTGGCTATCGCGCTTTGGGTCCTGCTGAATCAATCTCTACGCCAACGGCTGTCTCCAGTAGCCCCCTAGGAACTCCCTTGGAGTTAATCACTGGAGACATGGGTCAATTCACTCCACCTGAATCAGCCCCCCTTTCGCAAATTCCCGCAGTCTCCCCAACGGCAGTTTCTCGCCTCGAGACGGATACCAAGGCAACGGTGGTGCAACCGGAAACGGCAATTTCCTTGACCCCCATTGAACCCACCCCGCCCCCTGGGGATCAATCCCCCACAGCGCCGACTCTCCTCACCGCCGTCGCGGATCAAACTTCGCCCACAGAAAGTCGTCAGACACCACCACAACCTATTGCCGAGAGGGAAACCTTCTTAGTGGTTTACCCTGATGACGGTGTAACTTCCGCCACCAAATTACCAGAAACCCCTGAACCGACCCCTGTAGATCTTCCTGAAACCCTGGTGGGGGTTCCTGCCCCGCAGCCAACCGCTCCCTCAGCGATACCCCTAACACTGCCCCCTGATTTACCAGAAACCCAACTGCCGGTTCCCGAAGCCTTGAGAACAATGCCGCCGACCCCTAGCGTCCCCAGTGTTGATTTGCCTGAAACACCACTGACGCCACCAGAACCACTGACCACCCCAGAACTGACCTCGACACCATCCACCCCATTCACCACCAGGGTGGACTTGCCTGAAACCCAATTGTCAACCCCAGATGCCCCTAGGGGAGAGCGGTCGGAAAGAGAGCCATCTAACCCTGACCTCTTGACCTCGATGCCTGCGGAGCCCACCCCGCTTTCAGGGATGATTCCCCCCAGGACAGTCCCCTCCCCTCCACCCCCAACCACAGAAACGCAAGAAACGCAAACACCGACTGGCACCGAGCCCAAAACCACCGCCATTTCTGACATCGCCACAGAACCCAGTGAACCGCTGCCACAAACGGTTGGCGGACGCTACCGAGTCCTGAGTCAACTGGGGCAAGGTGGATTTGGCCGCACGTTCTTGGCTGCGGATTTACACCTGCCGGATCATCCGATTTGCGTCGTCAAGCAGTTGGTGCCCTCCCGTAAGGATGAACGCTTTTTGGCCATTGCCCGTCGCCTCTTTCAGCGGGAAGCAGAAACCTTAGCCCAATTGGGTGAGCACCAGCGCATCCCTCGATTACTGGCCTACTTTGAGGAGGGGGGATATTTCTATCTCACCCAAGAGTATGTGGATGGCGAATCCCTCAAAGAGGAGTTTGAAAAGAAAGTTACTCTCTCCCAAGGGGAAGCGGTTGTGATTCTCAAGAGTATTCTGGAAATTTTGCAGTACGTGCATCAGTTTGGCGTCGTGCATCGGGATATTAAGCCCGCCAACATCATACGCCGCCGCAGTGATCAACAGCTGTTTTTGATTGACTTTGGCGCAGTCCGCCATGTCCAGCCAGAGGATCTGCTCCAGCATGGCAAATATACGATCTCGATTGGTACCCGTGGTTATGCGCCTAGCGAGCAAATGGCAGGACGCCCCGTGATTGCCAGTGATATTTACTCTTTGGGCATGGTAATTGTTGAAGGTCTGACGGGCCTCGCTCCGATGGATTTACCCTCTGATCCCCACAGTGGTGATATTGTCTGGCAGCCGGGACGGCATCTTTCGCCGCAGTTTGTTGCCATTATCAATAAAATGATCAAGTATAACTTTCGCGATCGCTACCAGAGTGCTGTGGAAGTGCTCACTGACCTCGCCAAAGCTGGTTTATAGCCTCAAAGATGGTATGTTCTTGCCTGAGGGAACAGGTGTGGGCTTCCGATGGCCAAAGCTCAATCCTTGTGAAAAAAGGCTGTATGATAGAAAGTAGCGTTTCCTTTTTTAACATTAGACACTTTGGAGGCATCGCAACGTGGCTGGAACGACAGGAGAACGACCATTTTCCGACATTATTACCAGTGTCCGTTATTGGGTGATTCATAGCATCACCATTCCGGCGTTGTTCATTGCTGGCTGGCTCTTTGTCAGCACCGGTTTGGCCTATGATGTGTTTGGCACACCACGCCCCGATAGCTACTATGCTCAGGAACAGCGGTCGATTCCTCTGGTGACCGATCGCTTTGAAGCCAAACAACAAGTCGAAACCTTCTTAGAAGAGTTGAAGTAGGATTGCCATGACCAGTAACACACCCAATCAAGAACCCGTTTCTTACCCAATTTTTACGGTCCGCTGGGTGGCCGTTCACACTCTCGCTGTGCCCACGATTTTCTTCCTCGGGGCGATCGCGGCAATGCAGTTTATCCAACGTTAGGAGGGTGCACCCATGGAACCGAATCCCAATCGTCAGCCGGTCGAACTGAATCGCACCTCCCTGTACCTAGGGTTGCTGCTGATCTTGGTTCTTGCGTTGCTCTTTTCAAGCTACTTCTTTAACTAAATTTCTGCATCTATAACTGAATCTGCTTAGGAGGAATTGATGATGTCTGAAGGCGGACGCATTCCCCTCTGGATTGTGGCTACAGTGGCCGGCATGGGAGTGATTGTGATTGTGGGGCTGTTCTTCTACGGTGCTTACGCTGGTCTGGGCTCCTCTCTCTAGAGATTGGGGTCTTGACGCGTGCGCAATTGTAGCCACAGGAGTCCAAGGGTAACCCCCAAAAGCAGCGTTGCTGCAGCAGCCGCATAGCCAAAGTCAAATAATGCAAACGCCTGTTGGTAAATATAAAATACCAGCAGGTTTGTTGTATCCAGGGGGCCGCCACCCGTTACCACATAGACCTGCTCAAAACTGCGTAACGTGAAAATCGTTGTTGTTACAAACACTAGAACTAAAGTGGGTCGCAGCCCCGGCAGCGTAATGTGGCGAAATTGTTGCCAAGCATTGGCACCATCGAGAAGTGCGGCTTCATAGCGATCGCGGGGAATCGTTTGCAGCCCCGCCAAAAAGACAACCAAATTAAATCCCAACTGCTTCCAGCTACTGAGCAAAATCAGCACTGGCATTGCCCAGGTCGGATCACTGAGCCAAGCAATCGGTTGCCCCCCGAAGGTTTGTACCAGTTGATTCACGGGGCCGTCGGTTTGAAACAGCCACCGAAACCCTAGGCCTGCGGCCACAATTGAGGTCATAGTGGGTAAAAAGTAGGCCGTACGGAGCCAATCCCGTCCCTTGATCCCTTGGTTGAGACCCACCGCCAAGAATAAGGGCAGCACCATCGTCGGTAGCACCGTTGCCACTGTGAAATAGAGAGTATTGCCAATCACCTGCCAAAAGTCTGGACTGAGGAGTAACTGTTGATAATTGTGCAGGCCAACCCAACGCGCCCCCTCTTGACTAAAACCACCCGTCGTAAAACTGAGATAGACAAGGTACAAAATTGGCAAAAAAACAAAAATTGTCAGAAACAAAAGTGCAGGTAGAAGGAATAACCAAGCTACCCCGGTTGATGACAAAAAAACATTCCCCAATCGTAGGAATTGCGATCGCGCCATTAGCAAAGATGATGACCTCAAAATTTCGTCTGGCTATAAATTCAATCCTAGGGGAGTGGCGCCCGAAATTGGAAATGATAAGATCAAAATCAAAACGCACGCCAGCTTGGGGAGATGCTGTGATTCACACTGCGCCATTGCCCACGACTAGCCCCTCTCACATTTCTGACCATAGTCGTCTAAAGCTGTTTTCGGGTTCTGCCAACATTGCCCTTGCTCAGGAAATTGCCTGCTACCTTGGTATTGATCTCGGCCCAATGGTGCGTAAGCGATTTGCCGATGGCGAGCTGTATGTGCAGATTCAAGAGTCGATTCGCGGTTGTGATGTCTACCTGATTCAGCCCTGTTGCCGACCTGTCAATGACCACCTGATGGAATTGCTGATCATGGTGGATGCCTGCCGCCGCGCCTCAGCTCGTCAAGTGACTGCAGTGATTCCCTACTATGGCTATGCCCGTGCCGATCGCAAGACAGCAGGCCGCGAATCCATTACCGCCAAACTAGTGGCCAACCTGATTACCCAAGCAGGTGCCAGTCGTGTCTTGGCTATGGACCTGCACTCAGCCCAAATTCAAGGCTACTTCGACATTCCCGTGGATCACGTCTATGGTTCACCCGTGCTCCTTGACTACCTGCGCAGCAAAAATCTAGAGGATATTGTGGTGGTCTCACCGGATGTGGGTGGAGTAGCGCGGGCCCGTGCCTTTGCCAATAAGCTTGATGATGCGCCCCTAGCGATTATTGATAAGCGCCGCCAAGCCCACAATGTGGCCGAGGTGATGAATGTGGTGGGTGATGTTAAGGGCAAAACAGCGGTACTCGTGGATGACATGATTGATACAGCCGGCACCATTTTAGAGGGGGCGCGACTCCTACGCCGCGAAGGTGCCAAAGAAGTCTATGCCTGTGCCACCCATGCCGTCTTTTCGCCACCGGCGATTGAGCGGCTCCAAGGGGGCGATTTTGAAGAGGTGATTGTGACCAATACGATCCCTGTGCCGGAAACGCAACGCTTTCCCCAGCTCACGGTGCTCTCGGTGGCTAGTATTCTTGGAGAAACCATTTGGCGGATCCATGAAGATAGCTCTGTGAGCAGCATGTTCCGCTAAAATAGGGGTTCTTGGTCGCCGAGGAGGATTGCAGGCATGGGGCGAATTGCCTTGCTCAGCACCAGTAATAAGCAGGGACTGGTGGAGTTGGCTACGGCCTTGGTGCAGGAGTTTGGCTTTACGCTCCTGAGTAGTGGTGGCACCGCAAAGACCTTGCAGGCGGCGGGGATTCCTGTGACAACAGTCTCTGAGTACACAGGGGCACCAGAAATTCTTGGTGGACGGGTCAAGACCCTGCACCCGAAAATCCATGGCGGCATTTTGGCACGGCGCGATCGCCCCCAAGACGAGGCCGATCTGCAAGCCCAAGCCATTCATCCCATTGATTTAGTGGTTGTTAACCTCTACCCCTTTGCCGAAACAATTGCCCAACCCAACGTCACCCTTGCCGAGGCCATCGAGCAAATTGATATTGGTGGGCCGACGCTGATTCGCGCTGCCGCGAAAAACCATGCCCATGTGACAGTGTTGGTAGATCCCAGTCAGTATGAAACTTACCTTCAGGAATTACGATTATACGGGGAAGCCCAACCTGCCTTCCGCCTAGCCTGTGCCCAACAAGCGTTTGCTCTAACAGCCAGTTACGATCAGGCGATCGCTGAGTATCTTCAAGAAATAACGTCCGCCGGTACGGAACCAGACATTCTCCCCCCCGTTTTTCACCTCACCGGACGGCAAAAACAAGTCCTGCGCTATGGCGAAAACCCCCATCAACGGGCTTCTTGGTACATCCGTGGGGCACACCCCAGGGGTTGGGCCGCTGCCCACCTGCTCCAGGGAAAAGAACTCAGTTACAATAACCTGCTAGATTTAGAAGCCGCACGGGCAGTGATCAGTGAATTCCTAGGGGACAGTGCCCCCGCTGCCGTCATTATTAAACACACCAATCCCTGTGGCGTCGCTGAAGGCAAAACCCTAGTGGAAGCCTATGAACGGGCCTTTGCAGCCGATAGTGTCTCTGCCTTTGGCGGTATTGTTGCCCTAAATCGCCCCTTGGATGTGGCCACTGCTGAAGCCTTAACCCGTACTTTTTTAGAGTGTGTGGTGGCTCCCGCCTGTGAGGAAGCGGCACTGCCGATCCTGAAAACCAAGCCCAAGATGCGGGTTCTCACCTTACCTGAGTTGCATACTGCTCCGACTACGGCAATTCAAACTATTGCCGGCGGCTTTCTTGTCCAAGATATTCACCCCCTCCCCATTGATCCAGAGGCATGGCAGGTGGTCACAGCCACTGAACCCAGCCCAGAGTTGATGGCGGAACTGATCTTTGCCTGGAAAGTTGTGAAGCACGTCAAGTCCAATGCCATTGTTGTCAGTCGCGATCGCCAAACCCAAGGGATTGGGGCTGGTCAAATGAATCGGGTCGGTGCTGTGGAAATTGCCCTCAGTCATGCTGGTGAGGCGGCGCGGGGGGGAGTGCTGGCCAGTGATGGCTTCTTCCCTTTTGCCGATTCTGTGGAAGCGGCTGCCCTTGCCGGTATTGCTGCCATTATTCAACCGGGGGGCAGTCTGCGCGATAGTGAATCTATCGAAGCAGCTAATGCAGCGGGAATTGCTATGGTCTTTACCAACCGGCGACACTTCCGCCACTAGGAAAGCGCAATGGCAGTGCGGCTTGGCATTATCAGTGATCCCCACATTGCCCTGCCGGAGACAATTCCGACAGATTACCCGCCTATTTTTCTTTATGAAATTAGTATCCCTGCCTTTGAAGCCGCCGTCACCCATCTCCTTGATCTCGGCATTGATGCCCTGCTGATTCCTGGCGACCTGACACGGGATGGCGAAGTGGCAAACCACCACTGGCTCAGTACCTATTTACAAACACTGTCGGTGCCCTGTTATGTGATTCCCGGAAACCACGATGTGCCTCTACCGCTAGGGGACAACAGCCGCATTGGCTGGGCTGACTTTCCCCAGTGGTATGCCCATGCGGGCTATGGCAACGCTGGCAAGCATTACTACCAAGCCCTACTTGCAGAAAATCTGCAACTGATTGCCCTCAACTCCAACCAATTCAGTCCAACAGGACAACAGCTGGGAGTCGTCGATCAAGGGCAGTTGGCATGGTTAGCGGCTCTATTGGCAGAACCCTTTGCCGGACTGCGCCTGGTCATGATTCACCACAATGTCCTTGAGCACTGGCCACAGCAGAGCCAAAGCCCGATGGGGCAGCGCTACCTCTTGGAGAATCGGGCAGAGCTATTGAACCTGTTGCGCTCGGCGGGGGTGGCGTTGGTCTTAACCGGACATCTCCATGTCCAAGACATTGCCTATGAGCAGGGGTTGTTTGACCTAACGACCGGTTCCCTCGTCAGCTATCCCCATCCCTATCGTCGTCTCATTTTGCAGGAACACCCCCAAGGGGGCTGGCAGGTGGCCGTGGAATCCTACCGCATTGAATCCCTGAAGGCCTATCCCACCTTGAGTGACCTCTCCCGCCAATGGATGCTGCAGCGCGGCGCGGGGTTTATGGTGCGCTTTCTGACATTGCCGCCCTTTAATTTATCGGAAACTGAGGCCAAGCCCCTCGCCCAAGCCCTATCCTCCCTCTGGCCAGACATTGCCCAAGGAGATACCCAAGTCATGCTACCGACTTTGCCGGAACCCTTGGCCGCCTACTTTGCTCAGTTTAACCACAGGCCACCAACGGAGCATCCCCAGCTCCGGGACAACAATACAGTCTTTGTGATTTAAGTCTTTGCGATTTAGCTGATGCAAATTCCCTTTGCTTTCCCTTTGCTTTGACGGCATTGTCCCAAAACCTGTTCTAATAGGGGGTTGAGGCAGGAATTGGATGCAAAGTAGTGACATTTGGTCAGTGGATTGGCTTGCTGGTACTGGGGATGTGTCTTTACATCCTCTGGGAAATTCGCCAAGTGTTACTCTTGGTCTTTTTGGCGGTAGTCTTGGCAACGGCCCTCAACTGGCTGCAACTGCGGCTCCAAGGCTGGGGACTGCAACGGGGGCGGGCGATCGCCATCAGTATTAGCTTGACTTTCCTGATCATCTTTGGCTTCTTTTGGATGATTATTCCTCCCTTTTTACAGGAAGCGCAGCAACTGGGTGTGTTGATTCCCAAGGGTCTAGAACGGGTGGAAGCATGGCTGGATGGCATGGCTCATCTCTTACCCAGTGGTGGCCTTGACGACACACCGATGATCAATCGACTGATCGCCCAATTGGAACCATTTCTCCAGCAAATCCTTAACAATTTCTTTGCTCTGTTTTCCAATACCCTGGCGGTCTTACTAAATACGCTGTTGGTCCTGGTGCTGACGGTGATGCTAGTGATTGATCCTCAGCCCTATCGCCGAGGGTTTATTCGCCTGTTTCCAGCATTTTACCGTTCTCGCATTGACACCATCCTCAGGGAAAGTGAACAGGCACTCTTGGCTTGGCTAGCAGGGACAGGCTTGAATATGGTGGTGATTGGCGTCGTCAGTGGCCTTGCGCTGGCTCTATTGGGAGTGCGGTTGGTCTTAGCCAATGCCTTCCTCGCAGGACTTCTAGAAGCTATTCCCAATATCGGCCCTGCCCTCAGTGTAATTCCGCCAATGATTATTGCGTTTATTGATGATCCATGGCAGTCGGTGGCTGTTCTCATTGCCTACATTCTGATTCAACAGTTGGAACAATACCTGCTGGTGCCCGTTGTCATGGCCAAACAGGTGGCTCTACTGCCTGCTGTGACGCTGGTGTCCCAAATTATTTTTGCTATCTTCTTTGGTTTTCTAGGCTTACTACTGGCACTGCCTCTAGTGATTGTGGGTCAGATTTGGTTTACGGAAATTGTGCTCAAGGACATTCTGGATCGCTGGCAGGCCAGCCCGCCACCTGAAGTGTCAAATCCACCAATTTTGCCCCTGCCCCCGGCGAGCCCACCTGCTCCCGCAAGTCCTGCCGCATCTGCTCCAATTTCTGAGGATGATTCAGTAGATCAATAATTTGTTGGGCAACGGTCTGCGGGTCAATGGGACCCACCAGCTCTGGGACAATTTCTCTGCCTGCCCAGATATTAGGCCACGCCTTGTAGCCGAGACCCTGTTTCACCAAGTCCCAATCTATCTCTGGCGATCGCCACAGCTGCCAAAATCGCCACCAGCCCAATCCCTTGGCAACAAGTGCCCAAAACACCAACGCTGTCCACTGCCGCCCGATCGCCGGCAAGCCCACCAGCAACCCAGCCAATCCATCCCAAGGGTGTGCCCGCTGTACCCGCAGTTGTTGTGCAGGCAACAGAACAATCATCGGCACATTCAAGGCAGCCAGTTCAGCAGTATTGGCGCCAACCGTCGTCACACAGAGAGCAACCTGCCGCAGCAGGGGATAGTTGGGTAACTGCTGCCAGAGATAGATCTTTGTACCCCTCGGCGTCTCCAGATAGGGCAGGCCTTCCCTTGGCTGGATCAGTGTGGCAGTTGTGCCCTCAACGTGCTTGAGTTCGGGGTTAAAGCGAGGATTGGCATAGCAACTGAGGGTGTTGAGCGTCAGGGTCGGTGCCACTGGAATCACACAGTGAATCGGGGGATAAGCAGCCGCTAAATGGTCGGCGATCGCCAAGGAAAGGGGAACCCCCAGCTTGAGCTTATTGGGCTTGGATCCTACCATCAACCCCACAAGGGGAGCATCTGGGGCAACGCCCAACTGTTGGCGGACATTGGGGAGAGAATCGAGGGCAAGGGCTTGCGCATCGGTCATCAGGTCCCCCACCACCGCCACCTTGGCCTTGGTGTTGCCCACGGCTAGAGGACGCCGCAGCCCAATGCCATCCACCCATCCTTGCCAGCGTGGCTGCCACTCGCAGTAGAGCACACAGCGATAGCCCAAGCGCTTGGCCAACAGTACCGCAAAGAGTTGATCTCCCCCCAAAAAGACCACAACCCCCTGGGGAAACCAATCCCAATTGCTGCGAGTGGTCTTTGTGCGTAGGAGGTGCCAAAATTCGGTGGCTGGCAGCACCCGAGCTACCCCTGGATAGCGGCGAGCAATCTCTGCTTCCTGACCACTTGCATGGGGACAGGGAACCATCACCACTGAAACCCGCCACCCCTGTTTGACCTGTTGCTGCAGCGTTGTTACAAAAGGGTAGACCCAAGTGGCCAGTTCACCGGGACCATTGCTGACAACCACAATTTCAAGGGGAGATGTCATAGGTTCTCTTCCCCTTGAAGGAAGAATTGACTGCCGCCCGTCGCCCTAGGACATTTCCTGAATAATGTAGTCAAAGTAGGGTGCCGCCACTTCAGCATCTTCAGTGCTCAAGAGGGCCAAGGAGGCGTCCTTGAGGCAACGTATGGCTTCTGCCATCCCTGTCATCGGCACACCAAGGGAGTTGTACATTTCCCGTACCCCAATAATACCCGTGCGCTCAATGGGGTCTTTGTCACCGGCGAGGATGCCATAGGTAATCAGGCGCATATACCAGCTATAGTCCCGCAGACACAGGGCACGCTGTTTCTGGCCGTAGGCGTTGCCCCCCGGTGAGATAAAGTCAGGCCGCTTCTGCCACAGTTGCTTGCTGGCTTGCTCTACAATCCGTTTCTCATTTTCGGCCAGGGTTGTGGCAATGCGGAGGCGTTGCTCACCCGTTTGGAAAAAGTCACTAATCGTCTGGAGTTCGCCCGTGGTGGGGTAGCGCAATTCATCGTCCGCTTTAAGAAGAACCTGACTAATGACACTCATATTGCTAACACCGCTTAATACATCCCTCATTTTAGAGGACGGCGACCCCTTGTTGACACCACCAATGATCAAAATCTCAACGGTTGGTAGGAGGAATTTAGTCATCTCGATAGTCAACAACAGTAAGACAGCTCCCTAGAGTCAATTTCCCCCTTGGTGATAGGATCAATGCGGTTTGCGCTGGTTTTCGTCCACCTGTGATTGATCTAAAACAACTGCGAGAAAATCCCCAAGCCTTTGGCGATCGCCTGCGGCGGCGCGGCGGTGACTTTGACCTCGACCGCATTTTAGAATTGGATGCGCAGCAGCGACAGCTTGAACAACAGCGATCGCAACTCCAAGCCCGCAGTAATGAGATTGGTGCCCTCGTCGGCAAAAAGATCAAGTCCGGCGTTGCCCCCACTGACCCCGAAATTCAAGCCCTCAAAGCCGAGGCCAACGATCTCAAGCAAAAACTCAGTGATCTGGAGCCCCAGGAACGGCAGTTGAAAGAGGAGCTAGAGAGCCTGCTGCTGACGATTCCCAACCCCCCCAGTGAGACCACCCCCATTGGCCGTGATGAAACTGACAACGTTGAGGTGCGGCGGTGGGGGGAGGAGTATAAACCCACCTACCCTTGCCAGCCCCACTGGGACATTGGGACTCAATTGGGACTCTGGGATGTGGAGCGATCGGTCAAAGTAGCTCAGAGTCGTTTTGTTACCCTATTAGGCATGGGGGCTGCCCTTGAGCGGGCCTTGATCCAATTCATGCTCGATAGCCACCGCGAACGCGGCTATGTGGAAGTCTTGCCGCCTTTGCTGGTCAATAGTGCCTCGCTGACGGGAACAGGGCAGTTACCGAAGTTTGCTGAGGAGAGTTTTCGCTGTGCCGATGACGATCTCTGGCTAATTCCGACAGCGGAAGTACCCGTGACGAATCTCTACCGTGATGAAATTTTAGCCGCCGATCAACTCCCCATTTACCACTGTGCCTATACCCCCTGTTTTCGCCGCGAAGCAGGCAGCTACGGCAAAGATACCCGCGGTCTGATTCGACTGCACCAATTTAACAAAGTGGAGTTGGTCAAGTTTGTTCACCCGGAAACCTCTGCCGCTGAACATGAAGCCCTGGTGGCGGATGCCGAGTCCATTCTCCAAGCCCTGAAGCTGCCCTATCGAGTGATTGAACTGTGTACTGGGGATTTGGGGTTTGGTGCTATGAAGTGCTACGACCTGGAGGTGTGGCTCCCCGCTGCGGGTTGCTACCGTGAAATTTCCAGTTGCTCTAACTTTGGCGATTTTCAGGCGCGGCGTGCCAAGATTCGCTTCAAAGGGGCTAAGCAAAAGGGAACGCAGTTTGTCCACACTCTCAATGGCTCTGGCCTAGCTGTTGGGCGAACCATGGCGGCCATTCTCGAAAACTACCAACAACCCGATGGAACGGTGCGGGTACCGGAGGTGCTGCAACCTTATCTGAAGTGCAGCCACATTGGCGGGGCAACATCGTGAAGACCACCCTAGGGGCGATCGCCCAAGCTTTGGGGTTAGACACGACTCATCCAAATCTGCCCATCACAGGAATTTGCACCGACTCTCGCCAAGTCGCCGCTGGCAACCTGTTTGTCGCCCTGCGGGGGGCAACCTTTGATGGCCATCAATTTGTCGATCAGGCAGCTGCCGCTGGAGCGATCGCCCTGATGGTCGAAGCACCGCTGTCTGCTCCGCTTCCCCAACTTCAGGTGGCCAATACCCTGAGTGCCTATCAGCGCTTGGGACAGTGGTGGCGGCAGCAATGTCCAGCCAAAGTTATTGCCGTCACTGGCTCCGTGGGCAAAACCACCACCAAGGAAATGATTGCTGCTGTCCTCCGTCACTATGGCACGGTCCTCAAGACCGAAGCCAACTTCAACAACGAGATTGGCGTGCCCAAAACACTTTTACAACTGGAACCCCACCACCAATTTGCAGTGATTGAAATGGGGATGCGTGCTCGCGGTGAAATTGCCCTGTTGAGCCAGATTGCCCAACCGGATGTTGCGGTGATTACCAACGTTGGCACTGCCCATATTGGCCGCCTTGGTTCGCGGGAAGCCATTGCCCAAGCCAAATGCGAACTTCTTGCGGAAATGCCCCCAGGGGGAACAGCGGTGCTCAATGCCGATAGTCCCCTACTTTTGCCGACAGCGGTGCAGGTCTGGTCAGGGCGCACTATCACCTATGGCCTTGAGGGGGGCACCCTACGGGGAATCTACCAACCGCCCCAAACCCTCCATGTGGGTGGACGCACCTACACCGTCCCCCTTGCGGGGGCACACCATGCCCTGAACTTTCTGGCTGCCCTTGGGGTGCTGCAAGCCTTGGACATCGAGGGCGATCGCCTGCCTTCACAGTTGACGCTAGAATTGCCCGGTGGTCGCGGTGGTCGCTATCGCCTCGAACCAGATATTCTGCTTTTAGATGAAACCTACAATGCGGGCCTGGAATCCATGGTGGCGGCTTTGCACCTGTTGCGATCGCTCCCCGGTCAGCGACATCTGGCGGTTCTTGGCCCGATGCGGGAATTAGGCGCCTTTTCTCTCTCCTTCCATGAGCAGGTGGGGGCAACTGTTGCCCAATTGGACCTCGATGGCCTCTTAATCCTCGATCAAGGTGACGAAGGGGCAGCCCTTGCGCAGGGAGCAGGGCGGATTCCCACTCAACAATTTGGTTCCCATGAAGAATTGGTGGAGTACCTATTGCGGGAGTTACAAGCAGGCGATCGCCTCCTCTTTAAGGCCTCCCATGCCGTTGCCCTTGATCGAGTGGTCACTGAACTGCGGCAGCGCTGGCCAAAACTGCAGTCGGGTTGAGACTTGCCAACAGCGGTGAACTACGCTACATTAGAAAATTGCTGATATTCCTCAGTAGCTCAGCGGTAGAGCGGTCGGCTGTTAACCGATTGGTCGCTGGTTCGAATCCAGCCTGGGGAGTTTAGTAACTTGAGCCGCGATAGCGCCGGCGAGGCTGGCCGTTATCTTCACTCTTTGGTGCCGGAGCTGTGTCGGCAACGGTGCGAATGCCGCGATATTGGGTATTGGGTGGAGCAGCCAGAGGCAGGGGCGCGGGTACTGACGGGGTTGGGACTGGTGTCGGTGCTGTTAAGCAACTGAGGCTTTGCATTAGGGCATCCTGCTGAATTGGTAGGGCATCGAGGATCTCTAACACTCGAGTTAGATGGGAAACAGCTGTAGCAATGAGACTCGACTCTTCGATACGGGGCAAGAGATCCACAGCCCCCATACGCAAGGCCCAGCGCCGTTCTACTGCACTAATTTGGCGATCCTGACCCGCTGTAATGACCACAGGCATCCCCGGAAAACGAGACTGTGCCACCTGACAAAAGCGGTAGGGATTGGTGACCGTCATCCCCATATCCAACAGGAGCAATTGGGGCAATGCTAAGCCAGCCGCTTCCATCTCCTCTAGCAAAGTAAGAACGTCAGCATCAAGGTTTTCCCAAATGACAGTAATGCTTTGACTGCTGAGGATGTTGTGCCAAATTTCTCCCTGCCGTTGGAGGGCTTGTATCATGAATATCGTTGTCATAAATGCTTAAATCCTTCGACGGTTGCGAGGGCAATCGCAATGTTAAAAAGACTTAAACACTACAATGACAGGTTGGCGATTGCAGAGATGTTCATAGAGAACAGTCGCACCAACTCTCCCTAGGGAACCGCTACCGTTTCCAACAATTCTGCCACACAGGCACGGCCTGAGCGCCCGGCGGCTGTAATCAAACGATGAGCCAAGACGTGGGGAGCCAATTGCTTCACATCATCGGGGAGGACATAGTCACGGCCATTCAGGAAAGCCAAGGCCTGAGCGGTGCGCTGCAGCATCACCGTACCGCGAGGACTGACCCCCAAGGTAATGCAATCACTTTCGCGGCTCGCCCGCACAAGGGCAAGAATGTACTTTTGCAAGACTGAATCTACCCGCACCTGTAGCACCTGCTGCCGCAACTGTTGAATCGCCGCCAAGCTCAGGCACGGTTCCAGTTGATTGACATCTAAGCCCCCCTGCACCCGTTGCAGCATTTGTAGCTCCTCTTCCTCGGTGGGGTAGCCCAAACTAAAACAGAGGGCAAAACGATCCAACTGCGCCTCCGGCAGTGGAAATGTGCCTTGGTACTCCACCGGGTTTTGGGTGGCAATGACGAAAAAAGGCTGAGGCAGGGGGTAGGTGACACCATCAATGGTGACCTGGTACTCTTCCATGACCTCTAGAAGTGCTGATTGGGTCCGCGGCGTAGCACGGTTAATTTCATCCGCCAGCAGGATATTGCAGAACACAGGACCTGGGCGAAACTCAAACTCCGCTGTTTTGGGATTCCAGATATTAGTGCCCGATAAGTCGGTGGGCAGGAGATCGGGGGTGGCTTGGATGCGCTGAAAGGTGCCCGCCAGCGATCGCGCCAGGGCTTTAGCTAAGAGGGTTTTTCCCACCCCTGGTACATCCTCCAGCAAGACGTGTCCCCCCGCCAGCAATCCCACCAACAGCAGTTCAATGGCCGCTTCTTTGCCCACCATGACTTGTCCAAGGTTATTCACCAGTCGCTGTAGGGGTTCACGCATAGGAGACTACTCGTTCTAAGAGATCAGCCGCTACTTGGCAATCGGCAGCAATTTGCGCTTGTAGGGCAGCCAAACTGGAAAATCTGAGCTCAGGACGAATAAATGCCTCCAGGTGGAGCGTGATCTCTTGGTTGTAGAGATTTCCCTGCCAGTGCAGTAGGTGCACTTCCGTCCTGACCTCCTGCCCCCTCACTGTGGGTCGCACGCCGATATTCACGACCCCCACCTGCTCCCTGGGGAGAGCTGCCCCGCTGACACGGCAGGCATAGACACCGTAGCGAGGCAATAATTTTTCGGGAGGGAGGGCTAAATTGGCCGTAGGAAATCCCAACTGGCGGCCCAACTGTTCCCCTTGAGTTACCGTGCCTGTTAAGGTATAGGCGCGTCCCAACAGCTCCCGTGCCAAAGCCACATCTCCCGCGGCCAGGGCGGCTCGTACTGCTGAACTACTGACGCGATCGCTCCCCCAACAAAAGGGGGGCACAATATGCACCGCAATGCCAAAGGCAGCACAGAGGGTGCGCAAATCTTCCGCTGTCCCCGATCGCCCCCGGCCAAAGCCAAAATTAAAACCAACACTCAACACCTTGGCCTGCAACTGCTGTACCAAAATCTGCTCAACAAACTCTAAAGGCGAGAGTTGGGCCAGGGCCTGGGTAAAAGGCAGCACAATCACCTGTTCAATACCATACTGGTTCAAAAGGGCCCGTTTTTCGGCCTCTGGGGTCAGCAGCAATCGCTGTTCTCCCGTAAAAAATGCTTGGGGATGGGGCGAAAACGTAATCACTGAAGGGCAACAGTCGGCAGGCGCTGCCTCAAGGAGAGTACGGATAACCTCTTGATGCCCTCGATGGACACCGTCAAAGTTGCCCAGGGCGATCGCCGTTGGAGTTTGCAAGGGTAGGGCACTCTTAAATTGACACAGAAAACATTTTGACACATCGCACCCAAGTGCAACACGCCAGAAAACCGCCATTGGAATTTTCTATTCACTTCATAGAATAGATTCCCATTTGGTCTTGACCACTGTCGAAGCTTGCCTTGCCTCACCAGGTGGGATCCCGAAAAACATAAGCCGTAATGTGGGGGCAGTCGTCTAAAGTGGCGGGGGCGCGATCGCCCGCAATCGTGGAGATACAGGCGCGAATTTCCGCGCCGTCCTCCAGTTCAAGGGTACAGGCACCGCAACTGCCCATGCGACAACCCGTGGGAATCTCTACCCCCGCGCGTGCTGCCACGCTCAGCCAACCTTCACCCGCTGCCGCTTCCACAGACACCTGATCCGGCAGAAACGTTACTCTAATCATGGCTTGACTCCGTGGTACGTTCCCATCAAATACAGTAATGCCATCCGCACTGCCACCCCACTGGCTACCTGCTGATTCACTAAGCTGAACTGGGGATCATCCAGTAAGGCCGAACTCAATTCCACACCGCGATTCACCGGTCCCGGATGCAATACTCGCACATCGGGTCGGCACAGGCGCAGCCGCTCATGGGTAATGCCAAAGTGTTGATGGTATTCCCGCAAACTGGGAATTAAGTGCTGATCCATGCGTTCCTGTTGCAGGCGCAGGGTCATGACAATATCGGCATCGGTTAGGGCGGGTTCCAGCGTCCAGTGGAGGGTTGCCCCATAGTCTGCAAATTCTGGCGGCAAAAGGGTGGGCGGCCCTGCCAAGTGAACATCGGCCCCAGCGGTCTTGAGGCTATAGAGGTTCGATCGCGCCACGCGGGAATGACGAATATCGCCAACAATGGCAATTTTTTTTCCCTGCAACAGGGCACAGCGGGGCTGACGCGGATCGTAGAGTTGGCAGAGGGTAAACAGATCAAGGAGCGCTTGGGAGGGATGCTCGTGCAAGCCATCGCCGGCATTGAGAACCGCCACTTGGCCGCCCAGGCGATCCATTTCCGCAGCAATCGTATGGGGTACGCCCGACTGCTGATGGCGAATCACCATGAATTCTGCCCCCATCGCCCACAGGGTCTTAGCGGTATCCAGGATGGTTTCCCCTTTGTTGAGGGCTGAGGTGCCAGGAGAAAAGTTGAGAATATCGGCAGAAAGACGTTTGGCCGCCAGTTCAAAGCTATTGCGAGTGCGCGTCGAGCTTTCAAAGAAGAGATTGGCCACAACCCGCGCTTGGAGGGTGGGGACTTTTTTGGTGCGACGATTCAGGACTTCCTGAAAGCTCAGTGCTGTTTGCAAAACAATATCCAGCTCCGCCAGTGTAAAGTCTTGGAGGGAGAGGACGTGGCGACGCTGCCATTGCAGAGGTGGAGGGAGGGTAGGCGTCATGGACAGGAGGTTAGCGTTTGAGCAAGATCAGCGGCTGTCAGGTGTTCGTAGCGTTCAAAGGGTTGATGGATCCAAGGATTTTCGGGCAGGTAATGAACGTAGTAGTCCGGACGAATGCAAGAGGCCGCTTTGTACCAGAGGACAGCGGTGCGCACTTCCTCCACTGCAAAACCATATTTAACCTCCAGCCAGCGCCGGCTTTTTTGCAATGAAAGACCAGAGTCCACCAAATCATCCACCAAAAGGACATGGCTGCCCAGGGTAGCGGTGGTCATCGTTAAGTCCTGCGCAAAGGTAAGGCGACCCCGCTCTTGATTATTGACACCGCCATAGGAGGACACTGCCAGAATTGCCAGGGGTTGATTAAAGAGGCGGCTGAGAATGTCCCCCACCCGCAGGCCGCCCCTAGCCAGGCAGAGAATTTGATTGAACTGCCATCCTGATTCATAGATGGCGATCGCCAACCGTTCAATTGTACGATGATACTCTTCCCAATCTACGTACAAATCTGCCATGGTACCTAGAAGCTGGCCTTGAACCAAGAAATGGGAATAGAAAGCAGCTTGCGCCAGTCAGAAACAAAGGCGCGCCGATTAAAGACATCGTAATCGTTAGCTTCGATGACATCAAGAATCTGGCGATAGAGCATCAGCGCTGACCACACGGGCCAACGGGCATCCCGCTCGAGGTAGGCAACCCCCACTTCTGCTTCTCGATAAAATTGCCGTGCCCGCTGAATTTGAAAGCGCATTAGTGCCCGCCAGCGATCGTCAATGACTCCGCGCTGTAGGTCTTCTTCGGTGTAGTCAAAGGCAGCCAAGTCCTCTAGGGGCAGATAGATACGCCCCCGCCGCATATCTTCGCCCACATCCCGCAGGATATTAGTGAGTTGATTGGCAATGCCAAGGGCAATGGCCTGATCCTTGAGGGTACCTTTGGCCCGATAGGGATCCACCCAAGGGGCACAGAGGCGATCGCTATAGGGGTCTCCCCCCATCACCCCAAGGGACATTAAGCCAACGGTACCAGCCACGCGATAGCAGTAGAGTTCTAACTCAGCAAAGGTTTCATAGCGACTGCGGTGCAAGTCCATCCGCTGCCCAGCAATCATGTCCCGAAAGGGTTGGATGTCGAGGGGATAGTGCTCCAGGGTTGCCGTCAAGGCCAAGTCCATACCATCGTGGGGGCGACCGGCAAAAATGTCTTCAAGGCGGGCTTCCCATTCATCGAGGGTGGCAATTGTTGTCGTTGCTGCTTGCGGGCCATCCACCAGTTCATCGGTGCGTCGACACCAAACGTAAATCGCCCAAATGGCCCGGCGCTTGGCCAGGGGCATCAACAGTGTGCCGAGGTAAAACGTCTTGGCGTAGGTGGCAGTGACCTGACGACACAACTCGTAGGCTTCGTCGAGGGAAATCAGGGGAGGGACGTACTCGGCTCTAGGCAGTTGCAGCATTGGCGACAGTCTGAGTAGAGGGTTGGGGGGGCTGTGGGGCGTTGCTCTCTGCAAGCCGCTTCGCGATCGCCTGCGCTGTCAGCTTACCAGAAAGCACGGCACCTTCCATACTCCCTAGGTAGGGCTGCAGGGTGTAGCTCCCCGATAGGAAGAAGTTAGGAATGGGCGTGGCCTGATCCGGGCGAAAGGCTTGGCGGCCGGGGGTGGCTTTATAGACTGAGCGGGGGGTTTTTACCACCGCTGTTTTCAGCACTTTAGCAGGTTCCGGTAGGTGATTGGGGAAGAGCTTGGCCAGTTCCGCAAGGGTTGCCTCAATAATGTCCTCATCACTACGACCAATCCACTCCGCGGCAGGCGCCAATACCAGCTCTAGCATTGACTTGGCGGGATCGGCATAGCCCTTGCAGGTTTCGCTCATATCGGCATAAACACTCAGCAGAGGCGATCGCGAGAAGAGCAGGTGATCCACCGTAGGCAATTTGCGATCAAACCAGATTTGGACGTTAATCACAGGGACGCCTTCGAGGCCATTCAGCTTCTGGAAGAAAGGCAGGTCTTGCCACGGCTTCGGCAGCAACAGTTTAATCGCATCCACAGACATTGCCGACACGTAGGCATCGGCAGTCACTTCAAAGCGCTGTTGTCCCTCGCGATCGGCCATCACAAAACTCTGCACTGAAAGGTCCTCCTTGAGAACAATTTCCCGCAGGGCAACATTGGTATGGACTTCACCCCCCCGCGCTGTCACGTAATCCACAATGGGCTGACACAGCCGTTCTGGGGGTGCCCCATCCAAGAAAGCAATTTTTGAGCCATAGCGCTCCCGCAGGAAGCGGTTCATCGCCGTCAGGGGAATCGTGGCCGAGACTTCATCGGGGTTCAGGAAGGTGAGTGCCTTGGAAGCCGCAATAAAAATGTCGGAGTTTACCCGCTCATCGATCCCTTGGCGTTGTAGCCACTCTAGAAGGGTGTACTGATCCATTGCCTCGACGTATTTTTGGCCGCGCACAATCGCTGGCCACAGCCCCAAGGCAAAGCGGCACTTCTGCTCCCACGTCAGCATATCGTTGTTGCGCAAAATGGAGAGCAGCACATTAAAGGGGGCAGGAATATCCGGGACATCAAACCACGAGAGGACCCCTGGCTTTTCCGGTTGGTTAAAAATCAGGGCATGGCGTTTCCATTGTAGGCGATCGCTAATCCCCAATTCCTCTAGGAGTTGCAGCATATTGGGGTAGGCGCCAAAAAAGGCGTGCAAGCCTGTTTCCACCCAATCGCCATCGGCATCCTGCCATGCCGCCACCAAGCCCCCAAGAACATTGGCACGCTCAAACACAATCGGGGTGTGTCCTGCATCCACTAGATACTTGGCACAGGCTAAGCCCGCTAAGCCACCGCCGGCAATTGCAACTCGCATGAATAACGCTACCCTAACTGACGAAGATGAACCCAGTCCCTTAGGGGGACAAAAATCTTTTCATATTATATTTACAAAACGTTACGGAAACACCCGCCTTAGGCTAATGTTGGGTCTGCATTTGCCCAATAGGCTGCACTTCCCATCGGGCCAAGGTAACGGCAGAGGTAGGGAGAAAAGACTTCATAGATGAGGGTAATGGGACGGCGATCGTGCCAAAAGAGGTAATGGCGTCCCCAAAAGGGTCCTGCTTCCCCAAAGGCTGCCGCCAACGTTTCAGAGTGGCCTAGATACACCGCCTGAATGTCCCGATAAAGCTCCACCTTGCGCTGGGCGAGGTTTGTCCAAATGGGCATGGCACGGTTTTGCAAATACTCATCCACATGGGCGGCTTCCCACCAGGAGGTGGCATAGGCCAAGCGTTGACCCGACGCTGTGCGTAGCCACACTTGACGCCGGAGCCGTGGGCCGGGAATTAGTTGCAGTTGCGCGGGGGCGCGATCGCTGGCATGGCCAATGGCCGACATATCAATCACATCCACTTCCGTGGTTTCGCCAGTCAGCAGTTGCAAGTGGCGAGTGGGGGAGCCATCCCCCAGAATCAGGATTTGCCACGCCGGCGCTAAAAGATCATGGGGCAGTCCTTGGGCGATCGCCGCCGCATCCCCCTGCCAAATGGGATCAAGGGCATACCAAGGGGTTGAGCAGGTGGAGGGCAACAGCGAAACAGTCAAGGCCGTGACACAGTGCTTAACAAAACTTCGTCAATTGTAGCAAGGATTTTCTCTGTGGCTGAGGGTGGCACGGAAGGCCAAGACCTAGAGTACAGTCGTAGTGAGCAGCACTCTTGGGGTAACCTCTATGGCAACCACCGCAGCATCTACCCTTGAACTCACACCGGAACAAACGGCCATTTGGATCAAGGGGCTTTTGAGCGTTGCCTGTGCCGATGGTCATTTTGATCCGGAAGAGAAGCAACTGATTGCAAGCCTGATTCAAGAGGAAATTGCTCCGGAAATTGACACTGATCACTTTGCCCCCGTCACCGACGCAGAACTGGTGGCAGCCTTTGGGGGCGATCGCGCCCTTGCCGAAAATTTTGTGCGTACCGCCGTGATGGTGGCGCTTGCCAATGGCATTTACTCCCAATCAGAGGATGCCGAACTGCAACGCTTCTGCAGCGCCTTAGGACTAGAAATTGATGCCCTAGAGTCCCTAAAACATACCCTTGATGGTCAGCACGGGAGCAATGAACAAACCCTGCGCCTGTTGGATCCCGTGCGCCATTGGCTGGATGGGTTAGAGGTCAAAGATGCCAAGGTCGCTCGCTTTCTCTGCCGCCTGATTCCCCCCCAATGCCCCTTTGAGCGCGACATTACCCTCTTTGGTCGCAAGATTGTCCATATTCCCCCCCTCTGTAAACTCAATCCCCTTTATGATCAGTTAGTGGGGCTGCGCTTCCGCGCGCTCACCTATTTAGCGGATGAGTGCGGCGAAGACATTACCCCCTACTGTTAGATGGTGCTGACCTGTTTAGATGCCAAACCCAACAAAACCGAAAATTGCCTTTGCCCACCTTGGCTGTGATAAGAACCGCGTGGATACGGAGCACATGATTGGTCTGCTGGCCGCAGCGGGCTATGGGGTGGGTACCGATGAAACCGAAGCCGACTACGTCATTGTCAACACCTGTAGCTTTATTCAAGCCGCCCGCGAAGAGTCGGTGCGCACCCTAGTAGAGCTGGCGGAGGCCAATAAAAAAATTGTAATCACAGGCTGCTTAGCCCAGCATTTTCAAGGGGAACTATTGGCAGAGCTGCCTGAGGCGGTGGCCGTTGTCGGCAGTGGCGACTACCAGCACATTGTGGAGGTGATTGAGCGGGTAGAAACGGGTGAGCGAGTACAGCAAATTAGTGCGGTGCCCACCTACATTGCCGATGAAACCGTTCCCCGCTACCGCACCACGCCGGCGCCTGTGGCCTATCTGCGGATTGCTGAGGGCTGTGACTATCGTTGTGCCTTTTGTATCATTCCCCATCTGCGGGGCAACCAGCGATCGCGCTCCATTGAGTCCATTGTTAGCGAAGCTCACCAGTTAGCGGCTGAGGGGGTCCAAGAAATTATCATTGTTTCCCAGATTACGACAAATTACGGCCTGGATCGTTATGGCCAACCCCAACTGGCGACTCTGATTCGCGCCCTCGGCGAAGTGGATGTGCCGTGGATTCGCTTGCACTATGCTTATCCCACTGGGCTAACCCCTGAGGTGATTGCAGCAATGCAAGAAACCCCCAACATCTTGCCCTATTTGGATTTGCCATTGCAACATTCCCATCCCGAGGTCCTACGGGCGATGAATCGGCCTTGGCAAGCAGGGGTTAACGATCGCCTGATTGAACGGCTGCGGCAGGAATTACCGGAAGCAGTGATGCGGACGACCTTTATTGTGGGCTTTCCCGGTGAAACCGAGAGCCAGTTTGAGCATCTCTGCCAGTTTGTGCAGCGGCATGAATTTGACCATGTGGGGGTGTTTACCTACTCCGCCGAGGAGGGGACTACTGCCTATGATCTGCCGGATCAGATTCCCGAGGAGATCAAACTGGCGCGGCGCGATCGCCTCATGGCACTGCAACAACCCATTGCCCAGCGCAAAAATGCCGCTGAAGTGGGTAAAACCGTGCCAGTGCTCATTGAGCAGGAAAACCCGCAAACGGGGGAATTCATTGGGCGATCGCCCCGATTTGCCCCGGATGTGGATGGGGTTGTCTATGTCAAGGGAGCCGCTACCCTAGGCACGATTGTCCCCGTAGAAATTACTGCTGCTGATATTTACGATCTGTACGGCATCATCCCCGCCTAAGTTCGGTTTTAACCCTAGGCGAATCGGAAACGTTGGGGCTATGGTCAAGGCAGTTGGGGACGTTGCATGGGCTGCTATGGGGCGCTCGCATTCCACCATTGATCGTTATGATACCCGTGCCAGCGATCGCTTTTGGCAGTGGCAAGCGGGGGTTGCTGCCTTAGAAAAATTATTGGCAGTGATACATCCCATTGAGGGCTTTTTAGTTTCTTTCCCCAGCCTTATTCTTCAAGACTGTCCCTTAAAAACCTATGTCCTCATTCCCCAGGGGCGATCGCTTCCCTCCTTGCCGCCGTCAGAGGCCAATTCTGCTCTACCGGCAATGACCCTTTTGCCCCTAGTTCAGGGGGGGATGAGTCCCTTTTGCTTGCTTCTAAGTCCAGAGGTGAATCTTTTGCTGGTTTATCAAAGGGAGCAAGGACTGCACTTTTCCTTTGCCCCTGAGGAAATTCATGCTTTTTGGCAGCAGTTGCGGCAGCAACTTCCCTTAAGCGATCTCCACGCCATTGATCAGTGGTTTGCCAGCGTGGAGATGGTACCCCCGAGCTATCGCTTGGTGAGTCAATTTGGTCAATGGCTGCTGGACTATAGTCAACCGGAGACCACGCCCCTGCCTGTAACTTCTATCCCCATGGCCCCTGACATTCCGCTGCTCCAAGCCCTCTCCCACGAGGTGCGTACCCCCCTCACCACCATTAATACCCTTATCCAATTGCTACAACGGCAAGAGAATCTCCCTCAGCGCACATACCAGTATCTGCAAAAGATTGGTCAAGAGATTCAAGATCAAATCAGCCGCTTTAATCTCCTGAGTGATGCTGCTGAAATCTTCACCAGTCCTAACCCCAAACCCCGCCTTGCTTTTGGGCAGACCCACTTGGCGGAACTCTTGACAACCAACTTGGCTCGCTGGCAAAAACAGGCGGCGCGGCGTCAGGTCAAATTAGTGCTAGATTATCCGCCCAACTTACCCGTTGTCCTCAGTGATCCAGCCTCCTTAGACCAGGTCTTGACTGGGTTAGTGGAATACTATAGCCAAACCCTTGCCTCGGAGAGTGAACTGCAATTGGTGGTGCAGCGGGCAGGACAGCACGTGAAGCTAGAATTACGATCGCCCCAGTACAAGCACCGCAGTGATCTTGCTGCCTTGGGGCACCTCCTCCTCTGGCATCCGGCGACCGGACAAGTGAGTCTGAACTTTCAGGCGGCAAAACTCCTCATTGAAGCAGTTGGCGCTAAGGTGATTCAACGGCGCGATCGCCAAGCGGGAGAAATTCTCACCCTTTACTTGCCCATTGCCGAAAACAGTGGCTGACACTGGGGACAATAGTGACTGGAGCGCCCTGCCAAGCGCAGCCGTTCAATGGTTGTGCCACAGACGCGGCAGGCCTCCCCTTTGCGACCATAAACCCATGCTTGAGCCCCATAGCGACCATTCACCCCCGCCGGCGTGACAAAGCTACGAATTGTCGTGCCCGCCGCTGCAATTCCTGCCCTCAGCACTTGGCGAATGACCTGGTGGAGGCGAACAATCTGCTCAATGGTTAGGGTATTGGTGGGTAGGGCGGGGTGCAGACCACTCAAAAAAAGACTCTCATCGGCATAGATATTGCCCATGCCCGCAACAATAGTTTGATCCAAGAGCGCCGTTTTAATAGAGCGACGACACTGAGCCAGCCGGGCCGCCAAGAATGCCACTGTAAAAGCCTCACTCAGGGGTTCCGGTGCCAAGGTGGCCAGCGCGGGAATTGCTTTCTCTGGGCGGCAGTGTGCAGGAACCCACCAACAGCGACCAAAAGTTCGTTGATCCACAAAGCGGAGTTCTGCCGTCGTTGGGAAAAACCAGCGCACACGCGTATGGGGACAGGGGGGCTGGGGAGTGGTTAGCCACAACAACTGGCCACTCATGCGCAGATGAATCACGAGGCGACTGCCGTCATCTAGGTTGGCCAAAAGGTACTTGCCCCGTCGTTGCCACTGTTCAATGGCGCGATCGCGCAAGCGATCGATGAACGCTTGCGGCTGTTTGGGAAGGGCAATAGAACGGGCTAGAAGTACGTTAACCTCAACAATAGGTTGTTCAAGGGTGACGACTTCTAGCCCACGACGTACTGTTTCAACTTCTGGTAATTCCGGCACGATCCCAGAAACTATTTACCTTTTTTGGGAGGAGCCACTTCCTGCACTTCGTGGAGCGCGAAGTTATTCGTGTTCACACCGCTGGCACTGCCGCTGTAGCCCGTGTAATTGACTTTGTCGAAGCGCACAATCACAGGGTATTTGACGCCGGGGGTCTGATCCACAGAGGCGACGGTGCCCACTTCGTTGTACCAGTAGGATTCAGGGCGGAGAATCTTGACTTTAGAACCACGTTGCACCATGAGTTATCGTCCTAAAAATTTCTCAACGGCTAGAGTTAAGCCTACTATGATTACTACGGCTTGTTACGCTCGCTCCACAAAATTTCACAGAGCCCGCCATTTCTGGAGCGAAGTAAAGGGCGGTTATGTGTTTGCTCCCTTGCGAATCTCTGTGAAAAAAGGCTGTATACTAGCGGGGAACTCCTTTCCGTCGTCCTGTTATGGCCAACACTGTCGAAGTGATCAAGCTGTCTGGGGTCTTTGGTGGTCCACAAGCTCAGGAATTTCGTCAAACCATTAGTGAGCTGGTTCAAGGGGGGACTAAAGCTCTATTGCTGGATTGTGGGAATGTTACCTTTATTGACAGTTCTGGCTTGGGTGCTCTTGTTGTGGCCCTGAAAACTGTCCGTGCAGGTGGGGGACAGCTTTACCTATGTAATATTCCCAAACAAATGATGATGCTCTTTGAACTCACGAGCATGGACAAGGTCTTTCAAATCCTCAAAGATGCGGAAGAATTCTTCTCATTGAAGCTACCTCCCCAACAGACCAGTAACTAGCTTCTCTTCCTTTGGGAGGCGATCCGGTTATCTGGCGACCAGTTGGGATCCTACGGCACTCGCCAATTGCTCGAGCATCGTTACTGTTGTCGCAAAGTCGACGCAGGGATCGGTAACACTTTGGCCATAGACCAACTGTGAGAGATCTTTGGGAATTGGTTGATTACCCGCCTTGAGATGGCTCTCGATCATCACACCCGCTAAATAACGGGAACCTTGCTGCACCTGCTGGGCGAGATTCTCACACACTAGCACTTGGCGTTGGGCGTCTTTGGCGGCGTTGGCATGGCTACAGTCTACCATTAGCCGAGGTGTGAGTCCCTTGCGCTCTAAGAGTGCAGCAGCCATCTCGATGTGGGCCGCAGAATAGTTGGGGCCGTCTTTACCGCCGCGCAACACAAGGTGAGTATCAGGATTCCCGGTGGTGGCAACAATACTGGCACGGCCTTCAGCATTAATTCCCAGAAAATGGTGTGACTGCTGTGCCGCGATCATGGCATTAATCGCAGAATCTAAGTGACCATCAGTGCCATTTTTGAAGCCTACGGGCATCGAAAGACCCGACGCCATTTGACGGTGAGTTTGGCTTTCGGTGGTGCGAGCACCAATAGCTGTCCAACTGACAACGTCGGCAATGTACTGGGGAATGATCGGATCGAGTAATTCTGTAGCGGCGGGTATTCCCAAGTTGGCCAAATCCAGCAGTAGCTTGCGGGCGAGGCGTAGCCCAGTGTTGATATCATAGCTGCCATCGAGGTGCGGATCGTTGATGAGGCCTTTCCAACCTACAGAGGTCCGTGGTTTTTCAAAGTAAACCCGCATAACAATTTCAAGACTATCCTGCAGGCGATCGCGCACCCGAGCCAACTTTTCCCCATATTCCAGCGCTGCCTTGACATCATGAATTGAACAAGGCCCCACAATGACGAGTAGGCGGCGATCGCGCCCCTTGAAAATGTCACGAATGCGATCGCGAGTGGTGGCCACAAGGGTAGCTTGGGATTCAGTCAGCGGTAAATCCGCCAGCAGGGTAGCAGGCGTCAACAAGGGTCGCGTCTCAACAACGTGAAGATCAAACGTTTGCGGCATGGATGAGCAATCAGCACTTCTTTCATCATAACTCTCTAGCTGCGATCCGCACGCCACAGTAGGGCGATCGCCACCACCAAGCCAATACTGTGGGGCAACCACGCCGCCGCCAGGGGCGAGAGGGTGCCAATCGTCCCCAGTGCACCGAGGAAAAACGTAAGCACGTACTGACCAAACACCACCGCCACACTAATGCCAAATCCCTGCCGCCCCCGCCGTTGGGAGGGACTGAGGCCAAACCCCACCCCTAAAAGGGCAAAGACCACGGCCAAAAAAGGCTGAGCATGGGACTGAGCCAAATGAACCTTGAGGGCACGCACCAGTTCTGGCTCTTGATCGGGATCGAGACGTTGCAGGGCACGGCGGGTTTGGGTGATCGAGAGCTCATTCACATCTGTGGGCCGCAGTGGCTGGGATTGGGCAGGCCGAGGCAAGCGGATCTCCTGTTGGTCAAATTGCAAGAGATTGCGGCTGACCCCCGTGTGGCTAATTAGATAGGCTATTCCCCGAGAGAGTAACCAGCGACTCTCACGTACATTCCACTCAGCGGATTCAGCACTAATGACCTGAGTCACCTGCGGTTCCGAAAAATCCAAAACCGTGATCCCCTGAATGCGGCTGCCATCAAAGCGATGCCCATAATACAGTCGCCGCACATTCCCGTGGCGATCGTACTCAGGGTAGAAAATATCGGTGCCTGAGCCAAGGGTGCGCTCCTGCTGCAGTAACTCGCGCATGAGTTTTTGCGATTCATACTTGGCGATCGGTACCGCTGTTTCATTCAGCGCGAGGGTCAACCCACTCACAAATAGAGCAAAAACCACCACAGGTATGAGGACACGGGCCAGACAAATGCCCACACTGCGCAGGGCAATCCACTCCCCTTCCTCCGAGAGCCGACTCATCGCCCCCACAACCGCCAGTAGCACAGCCATGGGAAAGACCAAGACCAAGACGGCAGGCAGTTGATAACCAATCAATTGCAGCAAAATCGCTAGGGGCAGTTGAGCATCGGCGACTTGCCGCACCAGATCAAAAATCGTGCCGACGGTCAACGCCAAGGTGGTAAAGACGGTGAGGCCAAAAATAAACCCCGGCAGTAGTAGCGAGAAAAGATACTGATCCAGCTTGGGAAGGGTCGGCAGCCAGATCTGCCGCGGTGCTCTAATCATGCCTAGAAACGAAAATCCTCACCAAGGTAGTATTGCCGCACTTTGGCATCCTGTGCCAATTCCCAGCTATTCCCGGCAGCTAAAATCTGCCCTTCCCGTAAAATGTAGGCGCGGTCAATAATTTCCAGTGTTTCCCGCACATTGTGATCGGTAATGAGAATGCCGATTTGGCGATCGCGCAGCTTCGCAATCATGTCCTGGAGGTCATGCACGGCAATGGGATCTACCCCCGCAAAGGGCTCATCGAGCAGTAAAAAACTGGGGCCTTGGGGACCTGCTGCCAAGGCACGGGCTAGTTCGGTGCGCCGCCGTTCTCCCCCTGAGACTCGCCGACCGAGGGTGTGGGCAATATGGGTTAGCCGAAATTCAGTCAGCAGTTGATCCAAGCGATCGCGCCACTGCCGCCGAGGCACTCCTGTTTCCTCTAAAACCAAGAGAATATTTTCAGCAACCGTCAACTGGCGAAAGATACTTGGTTCTTGGGGCAGATAGCCAATGCCCCGCCGTGCCCGCTGATGTAGGGGAGCATGGGTAATATCCTCATCATCCAGCCATACTCGACCCTCATCCGGTCGTTCAATCCCCGTGGCCATGTAAAAGGTTGTCGTTTTTCCTGCACCATTGGGCCCCAGCAGACCCACCACTTCTCCCCGTGCCACCGAGAGACTGACATGATCCACCACCCAGCGACTGCCATACCGTTTACATACTCCCTCTAGGCGAAGCGTGGTCGGTAGTGCAAACCGCCCGCTAGGGCTGCACAGGTGTAAGAATTTGTTGGTTAGGGTCATCTGGGATCATTAAAATAGATTCGACTTGGCGGCTGGGGGCGGGTAGAGCGACAAATTTTGCTTCCTCAATAAGATAGGTGATGGTATCGGCCCGAAGACTGTTCCCCTGTTGCAAAACATACACATTCCCACTGAGGACAATGCGCCCCTCACGGCTGAAGTATTGTGCCTGTGCCGCCGTGGCCTGAATTTGGCGGGCAGGGTAACGCAGTTGCACATTGCCCCGGGCGGTAATCACCCCCGTGATTGCATTTGCTTGCTGTACATCAGCCAAGATGGTGAGGGCTTGGGAAGGGGTTTGTTGGGAGTCTGCGGGTCGCCAGAAAAGGGGAGCAATTGCTAACCCTACTCCCAGTGTACCTATTACCAAAAGGCGGGATGGCCATCGGGAACAAGATTGCAGCATTTCCTTAAATTCTCCGCCACAATGTCTTTATCCTAGTGGATGAGGGAAAATTTCCGCATCATGCCCGTTTACTTCTACTGGGGGGAGGATCAATTCCAACTCGAGCAGGCCGTCAAAAACCTACGGCAACAGGTCGTTGATCCCCTTTGGGAGGGTTTTAACTTCGAGAAATTTGCTGGGGAGGAGGCCGAAGCTGTTCAAGCTGCGTTAGCACAGGTGATGACGCCGCCCTTGGGAGGGGGCGATCGCTTGGTGTGGCTGGTGAATACGACACTGGGTCAACGCTGTAGTGCGGAACTACTTGCCGATTTAGAACTGACCTTGCCGCAAATTCCCCCGAACTGTCATTTGCTCCTCACCAGTACCCAAAAACCCGACAGCCGCAGTAAAGCTGTCAAGCTGCTGCAGCAGCATGGCAACATTCAGGAATTTAGTCCAATTGCCGCTTGGAAAACCGCTGAGATTGAACAGCAGATCCGTGAGGCAGCTCAACGCTATCAGCTGCACCTGCCCCCGGAAGGGGTACAACTGCTGGCAGCGGCCGTGGGTAATGACAGCCGCCAACTCCACAACGAACTAGAGAAATTGGCTTTGTTTGCGGGCGATCGCCCCCTTACCGCTGAAGACATCACAACCCTTGTTCATGCCACCCAACAAAGCAGCCTCACCCTTGCCAGTACCCTGCTGCGGGGAGATACAGCTGCTGCCCTGACCCAACTGGAGGACTTGCTGCTACAAAATGAACCCCCGTTGCGCCTTTTGGCTACCCTGACGAAACAATTTCGCACCTGGTTGTGGGTCAAGTTGCTCAGCCATGAGCGGGACAATCAACGGATTGCCAAGCTAGCTGAGGTCGGAAATCCGAAACGGGTCTATTTCTTGCAAAAAGAAGTAAACGCTGTTGCTCTGCCTGCCCTTCAGACCTGTTTACAGATTCTCTTAGCCACGGAGTATCAACTAAAGCTAGGGGCTGAGCCAGTGGCGACCCTACGCCAAGGGATGATTCAGCTTTCCTTGGCCTGCTCACGGCGTTCTTGGGGCGATCGCTCTGGGGGCGGTGACAGTTGACTCGAGGGCAGCCGCGAAGGTTTGCGACTGGGACGATTCCACGTTTGCCATGCAGCTTTTACCCCAGCAAAGACACTCCGGGTGGTCACTTTCACCTCTTGGACTTGGCGTTTTGCCGCTGCAATCCCTTGATCCACCTGCTTGACCACGTTCCCAGCACTTTCTACCCCTTGGCTAATGTCGTCGGTGAGATCGCTAATCTCTAGACCCGTCAAGCGAATTGCTTCTAGGGTAGGGGGAAGTTCACGCCCCAAGGTATCAAAGAGCTTTTCAGCACTGCGAGCAGCCCGTGCTAACTCCATAAATGCCGGAATTGCAGCAACCAGAACGGCTGCCAAGCATACGGCCACCAATACCAGTGACACCGCCAACCAAAAAATTGGTTCTGTCACGTTGCTTCGTCCATTGAGTCTTGCAGGGGATGTGTCCCGATACTATCACGACTTCCCTAGGAGCAACAGTTACAGGAGTGAAGCCCAAGGCAGAGGGCCACTGAAGAACTGAGAAATGAGCCGTAATATTCATGCCCAAAACCAAGCGCAACTAGCAAGTTTGCTACAATTGCTGTGCAGCCATTGGTTGCTGTTCCGTGCGAGGAATCATCAATGTCTTTACGCCAGCCGTTGCTCTGGGGAGGTGCCACAATCGTTATCTCTTTGATCAGTTTAGGGGCGGCTGCTGCTCCCTTGCCCAAATGGCGGGAGCGCTTCAACCTGAGATCTCAGCAAGCCCAACACATGCAGGCGATCAACGAACGGTATAGGCAAAAAGTGCAACAGGTGGCATTGAACACGACTAAAGAACACCTAGAGAAATTCTTCGTGGCCGGTGCCCCCACAGCTGAACTTCAGCAACGATTTGACTTGGTGATGAGCTTACAGCAGATGCTGCAACGGAGACGTTTTGCGGCTGCTTTAGGAATCCAGCAAGATCTCACCCCTGCTCAGCGCCAACACCTGGCGGCCATGAATTGCCAACGCTTGGTGAATTTACCCAATCACCGGGGGGTAACCATGCCCTAGTTTGGTTGGCTTCTTGAGGTATCTGCTGATCGTTGGACTGATTGTTTAGGACGGTTTGCCGTGAGCACTGAATCCCATTCCCATTTTTCCCCTTCTGTGCATTCCCATCCCCATCATCACAGTGAAGAATCCCTGCGGGCAATTGTCAATCGGCTTTCGCGGATTGAGGGACATGTGCGCGGCATCAAAACGATGGTGCAGGATAGTCGTCCTTGCCCCGAGGTGCTGATTCAAATTGCCGCCGTGCGGGGAGCATTGGATCGGGTGGCACGATTAATTCTAGATGAACACTTAGATAAGTGTGTTACCCATGCGGCTCAAGAGGGGCGCATTGATCAGGAACTCGCCGAACTCAAAGCTGCCCTTGATCATTTTTTGGGATAATAGTTCGGGATAGCGTAATCAATGCCAATGCCTGCTGTTGTTGTGGTCAATTGGGTACTGGGAATCATCCTCGCCATTTTTACCCTGATCTTTTTGGTGCGGATTGTCCTCACGTGGTACCCACAGATTAGCCTCACCCAGGGGCCATTGAAAGTGATTTACTGGCTCTCAGAGCCGGTGCTGGCACCCACCCGCCGCATTGTGCCGCCTCTCGGGGGAGTCGATATTAGCCCGATTATTTGGGTGGGTATTGTTACACTCCTTCGGGAATTACTCGTGGGGCAGCAGGGGCTGTTGTTCATCCTGTTTCCACCGGCCTAGTGGGAACAGCAACGATCCTCAACCCGAGGCCGTTTCTCAAGTGGGCGGGGGGCAAGTCCCAATTACTGAGCCAAATGGCCCCCTACTTACCTCGTCAATGTCGCTGTTATGCTGAGCCATTTTGTGGTAGTGCAGCGCTCTATTGGTATCTCTTTGGCCAAACCCAGCAAGGGCAGTTTCAATTTCAGCAGGCGCGGTTGAGCGATCGCAATCCTGAGCTTATTAATTGCTACCAAATCGTGCGCGATCGTGTTGAGGACCTGATTCAGAAACTCACAGAATATCGACAACAGCACAGTGAAGCCTTTTACTATCACATTCGGAGTTGGGATCAACAGCAACTTGATCCCCTGACCCGTGCCGCTCGCTTGATCTATCTGAACAAAACCTGTTTTAACGGCCTCTATCGCGTTAATCGTGCGGGGCGGTTCAACGTTCCTATGGGGCGTTATCGCAATCCCCAGATTTTTGATCCTGAGGCTCTGCGTCAGGCGAGTATTGCCCTCCAAGACGTGACGCTGAGTGTGGCCGATTTTCAAGAGGTCTTAACTTGGGCAGCGGCGGGAGACTTTATTTACTTTGATCCACCTTATTATCCTCTTTCCAAAACAGCCAGTTTCACCAGTTACACCGATCAGCCCTTTGGCGAGGCAGAGCAGATTGCCCTAGCTCAGGTTGTCGCTGAGTTGGCTCAGCGGGGATGCTACGTCATGCTTAGCAATGCCTGGGTTGAACCCATGCTGCAACTCTATCGCTGTTGGCGTTGCATTGAACTTAAGGCCAGCCGTGTCATCAACTCCAATGGCCATAAACGCGGTAAGGTTAGTGAACTGTTGGTTGTCACCTATGGTTGCTCAACCCAGGAATTCTGACAAGGCTCATTCAGGGAAGTATTTACCCCGTGTTGTGATCATGACGGCGCCCCGTTCTCGAATCAAATCCTTGGCGGCCCGTTCCAAGCGATAGCCAAAAAAGAGGGGACGAATCTCCTCACTGGCCTCTACCTGAGCCACAAGGTTCAAGAATCGTTCCACCTCTGATTCGGTAATGTTGCTTTTCACCTCTCCTAGCACCAATACAGGACGCCCCTCCACCTGAGCGCGAATCACTAAATCAAACTCATACTCGCCATTGTTGCGCAGGGGCAGGGTGTCGCGATCGCAAAACTCAATCTCTATCCCCCAACGATACTCTAGAATTTCTGGCACTACTTCCAAAGCCAAGTCCTCCAGGGAGCCACCGAGGGCTTCACTGAGACCTCCCACCTGCCGCGCCAGTTGTTTCACTGCCCTTTCTGTGCGCTCTTGGGCAGCAGACAGCCGATCTACAGCAACAGCTAGCTGATCCACCCGTTCTTCAGTACGTTTTTGGGCTTGGGCAAGTTCCTCTACCCGCTCCTCAGTACGTTTTTGGGCTTGGGCAAGTTCCTCTACCCGCTCCTCAGTGCGTT
>NZ_DVDW01000044.1:0-17200 GCF_015296045.1 Thermosynechococcus sp. M3746_W2019_013
GCGCCATTCCCGGTTGGGGGGGCAGCGGCGGAACAGCCGCACCCATTGGCGGACGGGGGGGCACCGGGGGTGAATTGGGAACACGGGGCGGTGGCGGAGGACTTTGGGGATTAGTCATAGGGAGACTCGTTAGAGGGCTAGGAATGGATCAGGTATTTCCAGTGTGCCACTGTTTTAGCAAAACCATAGGCTCGTTAGCCCTATGTTAAAACTTGACGGCACAGGACAACCCAAAAGGGGAACACCGCCACGAAACTCAGGGTACTTAGGGCAATTACCGCAGGGGGCAAGTCGGTGTTCAACTCGTATTCCTCCGCCAAAATCAAGGCAGCAAAGGCGGTGGGCGTACCGGCCATAATGGCGATCGCTAGTAATGTGTCCCCCCGCAATCCCAAACCATAGGCGATCGCCATCATCGTCAGTGGCAGCAACAACGTCTTGACCAGCATAGGCAGCAGTCCCACACGCAAGCTCTGCCAGCCGGGGAGCCGACTGAGGCGAATTCCTATAAGAACAAAGGCGAGGGGAATCACCAAGTGAATATCTATCTCACACAACTTTTCGATCGTCTCGGGAAATGCAAGATCATGGGTAGCAAATCCTGCCACTGATGCCCAAAGGGTCGGCACCGTTGGAATCACTGCCAAAGCTTGCCACCAAGGTTGATGATTCCCTCTGCCGTAGTACTGACCAAGAAATGAACCCAAGCCGTAGGTACCGAGGGCATTTTGGGTAATCGCATAGAAGGTCGCCCAGGGCAATGCCGTCGTACTCAGGAGAGGAATGGCAACCCCCAACCCGACAAAGCCCGTGTTGCCGAGAATGCTGGCAATCAGATAGCTCCCCTGCAAGCGGCGACTTTCTCCTTCCGGAACTGTACTGGTTAGGAAGGGAGGGGTGTATTGGAGCCACTGGGGTTGAAAGTAGTGCTTCTGCAAATTGTAGAGGCCCTGGGCAAGGATATAGCCGACAATGAGCGCCACAAAGGCCAGCACCGGTGCCAACCAAATGAGTCCTGCGAAGTTGGTGTGCCGCACCAAGGCAAAAATTTGAATGGGTACCCCCACCCAATAAAGGCCGCGTCCCAACCATTGGGGAATCACTGCCGGCAACCAACGGCCACAGATGAACCCCAGACTTGTCCAAATAACTAAGGGGCTAGCTGCGCTGAGTGCATCCGCCATCGCGATCGCCCGTTCACAATTCCTCATCACTATACTGTGAACATTCTGGCAAGGAGAAGTTAAGCATGCTGGGCAAAAGAGGATCAGCCCTGAGTTTTGTGGTGCTACTGGGAGTTGTCTCCCTGTGTGCCGATGCCACCTACGAAGGCGCACGCAGTCTCACGGGGGTCTATTTAGGGGTCTTAGGCGCCAGTGGTACCGTTGTCGGCTTAGTGGCTGGCTTGGGGGAATTCATTGGCTACGGTCTGCGTCTTGTGATTGGCTATGTGAGCGATCGCACCCGTGCCTATTGGCGCATTACCACCCTCGGTTACGCCATCAATACCATCGCTGTGCCCCTGATGGCCTTGGCCAATCGTTGGGAAGTCCTAGGGGGATTCATGATTGCTGAGCGCACTGGCAAAGCGATTCGTACACCCCCCCGCGATGTTTTGCTCTCCTATGGTGCTAGCCAAGTGGGGCGTGGCCTTGGCTTTGGCCTCCATGAAGCGATGGATCAAATTGGTGCCGTTGTTGGACCGCTGATGGTGGCTGGGGTCTTTGCCCTCACCCAGCACTATCAATGGAGTTTTGCTATCCTCGCCATCCCTGCTCTGATTGGTTTGGTCGTTTTGCTGGCGACGCAGCGGCAGTACCCAGAGCCACGGAATTTTGAAACAGTGATTCAAGATCTCGATACCAAAAGACTACCAACGCTATTTTGGATTTATCTATTGGCCGTGGCCTTTCTGGGTGGGGGTTATGTGGATTTTCCCTTAATTGCCTTTCACTTACAGCAGGGAAACAGTCTGCAAACCAGTCAAATTCCGCTGCTCTATGCTCTGGCAATGGGGGTTGATGCGGTGGCGGCCCTGCTCTTTGGGTACTTACTGGATCGCATTGGCATCATGGCCTTGATCCTTGCTGTGGTGCTGTCAGTGGGCTTTGCGCCCTTGGTTTTCCTCAGTTCTGCGGTAATTTGGGGCATGGTTCTGTGGGGCATTGGGATGGGTGCTCAAGAATCTATTGTGCGGGCGATCGTCGCCAACCTCGTTCCACCAGAACGGCGGGGGTCGGCCTATGGTATCTTTGCCACTGGCTATGGTTTAGCCTGGTTTCTAGGAAGTTGGCTCATGGGGGTGCTCTACGATCGCTCCTTGGGGCTGTTGGTACTGGTGTCGGTGGTGCTGCAACTCCTGGGGCTGACGCTGTTATTGTGGGTGAGGCAAGGGTCTAGGCTTCCTGTTTAGGGGCTACTTCTTCGGTGAGGGCCTGCAACCGGTAGAGATGGGCGTACACGCCATTGCGAGCCAACAGTTCACTGTGGGTGCCCTGCTCCACCAGTTGTCCCCGTTTGAGCACAAAAATGCGATCTACATGGCGGATTGTGGCGAGGCGGTGGGCAATAATAATTGCGGTTCGATTCACCAAGAGACGGTTCAAGGCCTCCTGAATCATTACCTCGGTGCCCACATCCAAATTGGCCGTTGCCTCATCAAGGACAAGAATTTCTGGATTGCGAATGGCGACCCGCGCAAAGGCCAAAAGTTGTCGCTGCCCTGCCGAGAGATTTGTGCCCCGCTGCCGCAGGGGAGTGTCATAGCCTTGGGGCAACTGCTCAATGAACTCAGCAATATTCATTTCTGCGGCCACCCGCTGAATGTCGGCAAGGGTGTAGTTGTCGCCAAGGGCAATGTTGCTTTTGATATCCCCAGAAAAGAGAAAGCTCTCCTGCAAAATCACGCCAATGTGCTGCCGCAGTTCTGCTTGGCTAAAGTCGCGCACATTGCGACCACCAACGAGGACTTCACCGCGCGTTGGATCATAAAGACGACAGAGCAAGCGAATAATCGAACTTTTGCCCGCCCCTGTGGGGCCAACAATGGCCACTTTCTCGCCAGCATGAATTTGAAAGGAAAGCTGCTTGAGGACATAGTCATCGTCTTTGTAGGCCAGCCAGACATCACGAAACTCAACGGCAGCCGCTGTATTTTCTGTCTGGGGCAAGCGCAAAAAGGTGCGATCGGGATCCTGAATTTCAATGGGTTCTAAAAGCAGATCATGGATGCGCTCAATGGCGGTTAAGCCCGCTTGCACGATGGTAAATTTCTCCGCCAACTGCCGCAATGGATCAAAGACGCGCTGCGAAAAGAGGATAAATGTGGCTAAGGTGCCAAAGTCAATCGTGCGCTGCTGCACCAAGCCACCGCCGAGCCAGAGAACCCCCGCGATCGCCACAAAGGCAATCCACTCTAAGGTCGCCGATACCGCTGAATCATAGAAAATTGTCCGATCCACCTCTTTGATGTAGCGTTGATTGCGCCGCCGAAACAGTTGACTATTAAAAGCCTCACGGCGAAACAATTGCACCACTGTAATGCCAACGATGTTTTCCTGCAGATCGGCATTCAGTAGCGACAGCTCCTCGCGGGACTTGTAGTTGGCGACGCGATAGCAATGTTGAAAATAGATAATCAGGGCAGCGATCGGCAGAACCAAGGCCAGCAGCAGCGTTGCCAGCAGGCGGTCAATGAAAAACATCGTCAGGATGACCACCAGCATCGAGAAGACATCACTGAGAACCCCCACAGCGCCAGTGGCAAACACATCCCCCAAGGCATCCACATCACTGGTCAAGCGGGTAATGAGCTTACCGACGGGAGTGCGGTCAAAGAAGCGGGAGGAGAGCCGCAGTACGTGGTCAAATAAGTCATCGCGAATATCGGCAGTAATGTTTTGGCCAATTTTTTGGATCCAGTACCCCTGAGCTGCCTGCACCCCAAAGCGCAGTACCACGGTCACCAACAGTGCAATGCTCAGTAGATCAATCCCTTGGGTCAGCGTTAAGGCTTTCAAAAAGCTGTAGGTACTCTCTTCCCCCTTAAGGAGGGCGATCGCCTGACCAATAATGATCGGTTGTAATGCTGCTGCTGCCGCCAAGGGAATCAAAAGCAGGCCACTGCCTAGCAGTCCCCAGCGATAGGGCTTAAGGTAAGGAATCAGTCGTTGTAAAAGTTGCCAATCCGTAGAGCGTGTTGCTGCTGTCATGCCCTGCTAAAACTTGTGAACCTCTTTTTCCCAGTCTAGGGCGCACTCGCAATTGTTTGTAACAATTTACACGCTCCAGTGGGTTGTCATTTAGCCATCCCTTAGCTAGACTAAGAGTAGTTCGGGCTATTCTATCCCCCGCATAGCCCCACTGAAATCCCCGAAAAGGTAAGTTACGCCGAAAGGGTAACACACAAATCAAGGATCCTGTAGCCGCCGCTTCAGAAAAGGGTATGGATGTCCTTGATGCCGAAGGGATTTTTTCCAAGCTTTGCAGCGGCTCTAGATTTAGGGTATAGATTGCACTGCGCTTTGGTAGATAGGATAGGGGAGTGATCGCGAGCAGTCAGCCATCACTCTCTTGAAATCGCAGTAGGCTAGAAGGAGCGGCACCCCAGTTGATTCCATTCATCCGTTTATGAGTGACTCCCGTTTGCTCGATATTGCGCGGCAGGGCGACCCCCGCGCCATTGCCACACTGCTGAATGCCGTCCTCTTGCCCAAGCGGGTAAAGGCCACGGTGGTGCGTCAGGCCGAGGAGCTAATGATCACCCTGCATTCAGAAAAAATGCTCAATCAAGCGGCAGCCGCAACCCTGATCCGCACCGCCTTAGAAAAATTGCACTTGCCAGAGATTCAACGGGTTTTCATTGAGTCACGGGTGTTGGGCGTCCCCCTCTGGGAAACTCATTTTGCATTACAGGTCATGCCTGCCGTTCAACCCCCGCTGCCGGCGATCGCCGATCCATGGTCCCCTGAAACAGCACCCCCTGAGCCATCCCCGCCTGAACCGACACTGCGGGATTTGATGTCCACTTTTATGACCTCCGAGGCGCCTTCTACATCTGAAGGTCAGGATGCTGTGGCGCGATCGCCCCAAGAAGAGGAACAGCCCATTCCAGTAGAGACGACACCGGGGGATATTGTTGCCCCTGAAGCAGCTCCCCCCCTAGAGCCAGTCACTGAAAATGCTGAGGAGGGGATAGTGGCAGAACCGATCAGTGGGCCGCAAGAGAGTTTCCTAGATGAAGTTCCAGAAATTGATCCTGATGAGGACATTAGCTTGGCAGATTTAGCTGCCGCCTTTGACCCCAACTCCCCCTCAGAATCGCCAGATGCCAGTTTTGACAGTGAAGAACTGACAGCCGCCATTGAGCTGCCCTCCTTTCAAGAAGAAGGCACGGAATCCGATACCCTTAATGGATGCTCGGGGGAATTGCCAGTCCTCGAGGCTCCTGCTGAACCACCCCCAGCGTCCCTAGAACAGAGCACTGCACCACCAGAAACCCCAGACAGTGTTGCTGAAATACCCGAACCCCCACTGGCGTTTTTTGAGGCCACCTTAGAACAATCAACCCCTGAGGCATACGACTTCCCAGAACCGACGACTGAGGAGATTGCCGCCCTAGAAGCCTTAGAGACTGAGATCAGCCCACCAACCGCAATCACCTCTGAGATAGCCGCTGCAGCTGAATCCTCGCCTGAGGGGGCGATCGCCCTAGACGCTGCCTCCGTTGTTGCGGATCCTTGGGCCGCCCCAGACACTTTGCCCCCTGCACCCACAGCCCCCCAAGCTCAAGAACCCGTTAGCTACCCGCCTCTACGGGATCCTTGGTTAGAGGCCGAGCCTGCGCAGCAAATTAAGGCAGATAAGACACAGGAACCCCCGGCCACCACAGAACCCCCACCGCCCGCCTCTGAAGAGGAAATTTACACCACGCCAACAATTGAAAAAGTGCCCCGCGATGACCAGTCAAAGGTGGCAGGTATTGCTGGGATGGTTATGGGGTTAGGCTTTTGTGCTACGGGGTTAGGAATGATTATTGGCTTGCCGATGGTTGTGGGCAGTATGTGGATGCTTGGGGATGAGGAAGTGTGGAGTGGTGAGTGCCCCCATTGTCATCAGCCTCTAAAAATTCCTGTGGGTAAGCTCTGGCGCTTTAGCTGCCAGAAGTGTCAGGGATTGATTGAAGTAAAGCATGGCCGCTTCTACGCACGCCAGGCTCCCCCTGGGTCCTAACCCAAATCTAAAAATCTAAATGATTTATCTGACCCCGTTGGCGACGAGCTTCAAGGGCTTGGGCGATGAGATCCAATAGCCCCGGTGCCTCTTCCTGAATCGTCAGCAGTAGGCGTTCACCCATGGCTAGATCCGCATCTGGAGGGAAAGGGTCTTGTTGAACCAACTGCCGCAGCCGCGGCACCGTATTGTCAACGATTTCCACGAGTGCCCCCAAGCAGCGAAAAAATTGCCGTTCGGTCAGGGTGCTGTCCTCAATGGGGAATTCAATCATCGCCCGCACTTCACCCGCCTTGGGATCGTACTCCCACTGCAGCATTTTTGTCTGCCACGAAATGCACAGCAGCGTTTGTAAAATGGCATCCCGAAAGGGGTGGTTTTTAATGCCGGGCAAGAGATTGGGGGCATAGAGCTTAAAGAACTCGCCCCCCTCATCTAACTCAATGACAACGATAAATCGCTCAAGGTGATCACCATTGACGCCGGTAATAATTTGGTGGTTGGGCGCATTCAACCGATAGTTCAGTTGGTGCCGCTGGAGATAATGGGCAATTTGGCTAAGGGCGATCGCCATGCCACAGTCATCCTAAAGGGCTGCTGAGGGCTGAGGATTAATCTTGGTGCCTAAAACCTCCAAAAATGCTGCCAACCACCGCGGATGGGCAGGCCAAGCCGGTGCCGTAACCAGATTGCCATCTACCACCACCGCATCCGCTGCCACATTGGTAAACTTGCCGCCGGCACTGACGACCTCAGGACCACAGGCAGGATAGGCCGTACAGGTTTTGCCAGCCAGCACACCCGCTGCTGCCAAGAGTTGCAGCCCGTGACAAATCGCGGCAATGGGTTTTTGGGTCTCGCCAAAGTGCTTGGTGATTTCCAGTACCTGTGGATTGAGGCGCAAGTATTCTGGGGCCCGTCCTCCCGGCACCACTAGGGCATCGTAGGTTGTGGGGTCAATCTCTGTAAAGGTGGCATTGAGTGTAAAATTATGCCCCCGTTTCTCACTGTAGGTTTGATCCCCTTCAAAATCGTGAACGGCTGTGCGCACGCTGTCGCCAGCCACTTTATCCGGACAGACGGCATGCACGGTATGACCCACCATTTGTAAGGCTTGGAAGGGGACCATCACTTCGTAGTCTTCGACGTAGTCGCCCACGAGCATCAGAATGCGTTTGCCACTCATGATTGTTTGCCTCTCGCATGGACCTATGTTTGATCCTGACATAACGGTGCCCCCTGCAACCGTTAATCTGAGTAAGGGGAATGATCCGGTGCACTGTCGTGATAAGTAGGAATACTGCTGCTGGGGTTTACTTTGTGGGTGCTGGCCCGGGCGATCCAGAATTGCTTACCCTCAAGGGGCAACGACTCCTTCAAGAGGCCGATGTGATTCTCTATGCCGATTCCTTAGTGCCGACTGGGATTTTGCAGTTTGCGCCGCCGAGTGCCATCTGTATTCCCACAGCTGCAATGACCTTGGAAGAAATCATTCCACTGATGGTTGAAGCGGTGCAGGCGGGGAAGAAAGTAGTGCGGTTGCAATCGGGCGATCCCAGCCTCTACAGTGCCATTCATGAGCAGATCTGCCGCCTAGCGGAAGCAGGCATTGCCGTTGAAGTTGTCCCCGGCATTAGTGCCTATCAATTGGCTGCTGCTCGCCTCAAGGCCGAACTCACCCTGCCTGAATTGGTACAGACAATTATCCTCACCCGTGCCAGTGGCCGTACGCGAGTCCCGCCAACAGAAGAATTAGCCAGTTTAGCCGCCCACAAAGCCAGCTTGTGTCTTTATCTGAGTGCGAATTATGTCCAGCGTGCCCAGCAAGATCTGCTCCAGCACTATCCCCCAGAGACGCTGGTTGCTGTCGGCTACCGCTTGGGATGGCCCGATGAGCAGTTGTGGCTGGTTCCCTTGGTGGACATGGCGACGTTTAGTCAGCAACAGCGATTGACCCGCACGACCCTCTACTTGATCAGTCCAGCCTTGGCGGTGCAACAGCAGGGCAGTGATGCCTGGCGCTCCTGTCTCTATAGTCCAGAACACTATCACCTGTTTCGCTCTCATTAAGGCTGTGTACAATTTCCTGTAAGGATGTTGTTGGTAAATACGGTGGGTAACTGGCTCAGTAAAGCACTGATTGTTTTGATTCGCCTTTATCAACGCTGGATTTCACCGCTATTGTTGCCCACGTGCCGCTATACGCCCACTTGTTCTGCCTATGCAGTTGAGGCGATCGCCCGCTTTGGGGCTGTAAGGGGAACTTATCTGGCCATTCGCCGCATTTTGCGCTGCCACCCCTTTGCAGCGGCTGGCTATGACCCTGTGCCACACTTGGAGGAGCCGCCTGACAATCCTGATAATTATGGGCAATAGACGCCAGTCCTCGGAATCCCCAACTGAAGGCCAGCCCTCTCCCACTCCCAGGTGCCCAAGCTCCTGCAGACGCAGTGACGATATTTGCCGATGCGGTTGTTGCTAAACGCTGCCTTGCCCTTCATGAGGAGGTCCTATGGCGGCATTGTCGAGAACCGCCGCTTGTACTGTAGCAACAAGCGATCGCCCCAAAGCATCAAGGTTGTATCCTCCCTCTAAACCAATAACAATGCGGTGAGTAATCTGTAAGCACTGGTGCATCATCCAGCCATAATCGGCATCCTCTAGTTCAATACTGGAAAGAGGATCCTCACGGTGGGCATCATACCCCGCACTGATAATGAGTAAATCTGGGTTAAATTGCCACAAAAAGGGCATAACTTGATCTTGAAATGCGGCTCGATAGGCTTCTCCATTGGAACCTGTCGGCATGGGTAAGTTGAGGACGTTGTTGTAGCGCCCGCGATCGCCCCCATCACCGGTGTAGGGATAGGCGGGAAACTCATGGAGCGAACAATAGGCGATCTGAGGATTGTCTTGAACCAGTGCTTGGGTACCATTGCCGTGGTGGACATCCCAATCGAGAATTGCCACTCGTCTTATCCCCGGCAAACTGAGAGCATAATGGCCAGCGATCGCCCCATTCGCCAACAGGCAAAACCCCATTCCCCGCTCCCGGAGGGCATGGTGGCCGGGGGGACGCGCCAAAACAAAAATCGCTTGCTGTCGCTGTAGAGCCAGATCTACCCCATCGAGCCAAGCCTGTACGGCTAACCGTGCCACGCGATCGCTCTGGTCATTGAGGTAGGTATCGGGATCTAACCAGCCACCCCCTGCTGCGGCCATTTGGGCTAATTGGTCTAAGTACACCGGACTGTGGATCTTTTCTAGCCAAGGGGTCAAGCCTTCTGCGACAGGGGTGGGTTCGCGCCACTCTGCTGCTGGAAATGCGGCTTGCAAATGCCGACAAATGGCTAACAGGCGTTCGGGCCGCTCAAAGTGAAACTGAGGGCAGCGATGTTCTAGGAAGCGATCGCTATAGATAAAGACAGGGGAAAACATCATTTAACCAAGTCCAGATCTGCCCCAAGTCTAGATCTGCCCATGGTTGATTGGCAAGAGATAGAGCCTATTGGCTAAGGCCAGAGGTCGAGCAGTTCCTCAAAAATTTGCGCTTCCAAAAAGGGGCAGGTTTGGGGCAATGCTTCAGGATTAAAGGGCATTTCTTGTTTTACCAGGTCAAGGGCAGTCTCGTAAGTAGGGCTTGAGTCTGGAGCTTTCCTTGAGCTGGCCTTCTAGGGGATGCCGTTGCTCACGACGGGGGTAACACTTCAAGGCAGTGGCACAATTCCCGTTTCTTTTTTTGCCCAAGGAGTCAATCTCCTCACGCCAGTTCTCAAGATCGAGCAATTCAAGTTGCCTTGGCGGAGGTATGCGGCTTGCTGTTGCATCCACGGATAAAAGTTGGTTTCATACAGCGTATCCATGGCTGGTTCACCTCCAGATGCATCTAGCACATCCAGGAATGCAGTCAGACTATCGAGTTTTTAGGGTATGCAGGACCTGCTCAATATCCACGATAAAGATGGGAGGGAGCTCCTGGTCGCCTTGATGGGTGACCATGAGGGAGCTAACGTTGTGAATACTTCCCCAGTGGAGATAGTTGCGGGGAATCGGATGAATGGCCTCCTGGGGAATGCGCTCAATCATGGGGGGGTCTGTGAGGGGCAGGCCAAGCCATTCCTGTCGGGGTTGGAGGATAAGCAAAAACCTGAGCTTTTCGGTTTCTGAGGTTGAAAGGGGGGCATCAAAGAGACAGCGGCCAATATCAATAACTAAAATTTCCCGATTCTCATAGGTGACAAGGCCAATACCCCGCTGGTATGGATCGCCGTGAATAGGGGGTAACGGAATCACTCGATAGGCCTGTGCCATCGGCACGGCAAACTGCTCTTGGCGCACGATAAATGTCAAGAACTGCTCTAAAACAACAGGTTGGCTCTGGCGACGGCGACGGCTTTTAAGCATGGTGGATCAACTGATCAAGGGTGGCCAAGAAGTCACTTTCGCGGAAGGGTTTGCTAAAGTAGGCCGCTGCCCCCAGGCGTTCTGCAAGCTGGCGGTGTTTTTGACCCGTGCGGGAGGTGAGCATCATCACGGGGGTGTTTTGGCATTGGGGAATGCGGCGAATTTGAGTGAGGACGCCAAACCCATCGAGGCGGGGCATTTCAATGTCGCAGATCACAGCGTTGACCTGCAGTCCTCCTTGGAGTTTATCAATGGCTTCCTGACCATCTTTAGCCTGCTCAACCCGATAGCCGGCTTTTTCGAGGGTACTGGTGAGGAAACGCCGCACGTTCACTGAATCATCAACCACAAGGACGGTGTCTTGCCTAGGGGCAGTGGAGCTGGCCACGGGGGCAGGGGGACGCTCCTGTTGCGACCAATCAAAGAGAGCAAGAGGATCTAATAGGGGGACAATGCGGCCATTTCCTAAAATTGTGCAGCCACTAAAGCCCTTGGGTAGGGCTAGTTCTCCTTCGACTTGGCGAATGGTGACTTCCTGCTCGCTCCAGTGGCGATCAACCCGCAGGGCAAGGGCACTGTCCCCTTGACTGATAATCATCAGGGTTGGTTCGTTAATGGTGGGTGCTCCCTCCATTTCCACGGGGCGATGGGGACGCTGAAAGTGAAAAATCTGGGTCAGCTCAATCAAGGGAATGAGATAGCCTTCCCAGTCAATGAGGGTTGAGCCAAGGGTTTCAATGGCAGGGTAGCGATCGGCTAGCACCATTTCTTCGATGTCTTCGGTTGGTACTGCCAAAAGCATGCCGGCAGCCTCTATCAAAAGCGCCCGCACCACTGAGAGGGTGTAGGGAATTGTAATCGTGAATTGCGTCCCTTGGCCGGGAGTACTCTGGATCTGGATGTCCCCGCGAATTTGACGCAGATTAGTGCGCACGACGTCCATTCCTACGCCGCGTCCGGAGAGGCTGGTCACCTGCGCGGCCGTTGAAAAGCCCGGCTCAAAAATCAGTGGCCAGAGGTCGCGATCGCTAGCAGTTTCCAACCAATCTTGGGCTAAGCCCAATTGCCGTGCCCTTTGGCGAATTTTCTCTGGATTGAGACCTCGGCCATCATCCGCCACAGTAATCACGGTTCGGTTGCCGCGATAGGCTGCCTTTAGAGTAATGGTTCCCACGGCGGGTTTGCCAAGGGCTTGGCGTTCCTCTGCAGGTTCAATGCCATGGTCAAAGGCATTGCGGACAAGGTGCAAGAGGGGATCCGCCAAGACACTCAACACAGTACGGTCAATGAGAACGTGGCTGCCCTCAATCACAAGATTGACGTTTTTGCCATGCTCGCGGCTCAGTTCCCGAACTAACCGTGGATACCGGTTGGCCAAGTCGGCAAAGGGACGCATCCGCACTTGGGTAAATCGAGCTTGAAGTTGCTTGGCAGTGCGGTTGAGATCACGGCCAGTGCGTTCGGTGTCCTCTAGGCTCAGTTCCAGATCGGTGGTGATTTCCTGCACTTGAACAATCGTTTCCATCACCTCTTGGGAGAGCAGATGCACATCCGTGTAGCGATCGAACTCGAGGACATCAAAGCCATGCTGGTTTTGGGGACTCAAGTAATGGGGGGCACTGACACGGTCATACTCTGTGCGCAGACGAAAGTTGGCACGCTCAAGGGCACGTACTTTTTGCTTGAGACCCGCTAGTAGGGTGTGGAGGCGTTGCCGTTGTAAATCCAGACCGTTACACTCAATGAGCAATTCCCCCATCAGATCACCGAGTTGATCCAATTGATACCCCGGCACCCGCACGGTCATTTCCTTGGGTTCTTGGGTTAGAAGCTGGGGAGTCACCGGGGTAGTCTCAGCTTTTGGCGCAGGGGAAGGTGCCTCTGTGGGGGTGGGTGGGGGGGACAATAAATCCCCCAAGGAGAAAGCCTCCACTTCGGCACTGGCAAAGTCCTCAACCCCTAATTCCTGATTTAGGTTTGCCAGCGGTAAATCAATAATGGTTTGATCCTCGTCCTCGGTTTCAGGGGTTTCCAAGCGGGTGGGCAAAGCCGCCAGTTGCCCAGTGATCACAAGGGCTTGGCAGCGCCGCCATTGCTGAATAATGCTGGCACCAACCTGGCTGACATCACAGTTGGGTTGCTCCAGATAGGCACCGACGGAGGCACAAAACTCAGCAAATTGAGAGAGTTCGAGCATTTGCCCGAGGGCTTCCAGTTCTTGGGCGGCGATCGTCAGCTCCTCCCTGAGGCAGGGTTGCCCAGGGGTTTGCAGCACGGTCTCCAAGCGTTGCAGACAGGCCTCTACCTCGGTTTCAAAAAGAACCACCCGCATCTGCTGGCCATCCTCACCACTGAGGAGTGTCAGATCATCCTCCGCCGTCGGATCCCCCAACCGTCCCTGCAACTCATTCAAAAGCGGCTCTACCTGAGTGCGCCACCAGCCCTCATTGGGTTGAACGCCTTGACGGTAGAGGATCATAACTGCTTGCAGTTGATCTACCGTCTTGAGCAGCAGGTGCTGTACCTCGATATCGTCGCAGGGACGGGATTTCAAAATCTTGAAGAAATCCTCAAGGCGATGGGCCAGTTCACTCAGGGACGTAAAGCCCATCATGGCCGCGCCGCCTTTAATGGAGTGCGCTGCCCGCAGCACCTCATCTACCCGTCCCGGCTGTTGAGAGAGGCATAGTACCCCTGCCTCAATCGTTTGCAGGTAATCCTGGGCCTCTTCTAAAAACTGGAGGCGGATGGTTTCCTCGACGCCAGATTCGGGCATGGTTATCCCTGAGCAGTCACCTTAAAGATGTTGACAGAATTTTGTAGCTCCTGAGCCCGATCCACAGTACTTTGGAGAGACTCAGAAATCTGTTTGGAGGTGGCGGAGATCTCCTCCGAGACCTTGGCAAAATCGCGCATCAGGGTATTGACTGTATTGGCTGTGCGGGCTTGGGAGACGGTGGCTTGGGAAATGGACTGCACCAGCTCGTCAATGTGCTGCGATACCTGGACAATTTCGTTGAGGTTTTTCTTGGCAGCTTCCACAAGGCGGGTGCCTTCGACCACCTCGGCTGTCCCTGTTTCCATCGCACTGACCACTTCCTGGGTTTCCTGCTGAATGCTCTCTACGATTTGCTCAATTTCGCGAGTCGCTGCCGCCGATCGCGCCGCCAATTCCCCCACTTCTTCTGCCACCACAGCAAAGCCACGGCCCTCTTCCCCCGCGCGGGCGGCTTCAATGCTGGCATTAATGGCCAAGAGGTTAGTTTGCAGGGCAATCTGGTTAATGAGGGAGATCACTTTAGAAATCTGCTGCGAAGCTTCCCCCAACCGCTTCACCTTTTTGGCAGTTTCTGCAACGGTTTCCCGCAGGTGAAGGATACTGTCAACGGTGGCATCCATCGTTTCACCACTGGTGACTGCTCGCTCTGAGGCTTTGCGCGCCACTGCTGCCGCCTCGTTGGCGCTGTTGGCCACAGATTCAATGGAGATCGACATTGCCTCCACCGCTTCTAGCATCCGCTTCACCTTCTTGGCTTGGCGCAGTGATTCTTCGGCCAATCCTGTCATGGCCGCCTCATCGGCCAAAAGGGCTGTGTTCACTTTCTCTGTGGTGGCTTTCACTTCCATGACCACATCCCGCAGACTTTCAATGAGGGAGTTGAAAATATCGGCAACGGTCCCAATTTCATCAGCAGTGATGTCTGCCCGTACCGTTAAATCTCCCTGGGAAGCAGCCTCCACTTCGGTGAGTAGGTTAATCAACTGCCTTTGGATGCGCTCAGTGCGCTGCTGTTGCTCCTGAGCAAGGCGCTGTGCTTCTTTTTGGGCAGCGGTGATCTCCTCAAGGAAGCGGCTGCGCTCCAGTACCAATCCTGCTTGGTTGGTTAACTGGACGACGGCATCAATTTCAGACTCTTGCCATTGGCGTGGCCCGCTGCACTGGTGGGCAATTAATAGTCCCACCAGTTTTTGGCTGACGACTAAGGGAATCACTAGGTTGGCTCGCACCTTGAGGGGAGCAAGTTGTTTGAGATGACACTCTGTTAAACCGGCATTGAGAATGTCGGTTGTGGCTTGTATCCGCCCCTTGGTGTAAGCTTCTACCCAATTTTGCCGGAAACAGGGATCATCAATGACCTGTTCGAGGGCTTGGGGCCAGCCTGCGCCCACTGATTCAGCAACAACTTTGCCCACATAGTTCTCATCAAATTCATAGAAGATCACGCGATCGCACGCCAACAGGTGGCGACCATCATTGACGAGGCAATTGAGAATCTCCTGGCGATCGCTGTGTTGGGTTAAACGCAATACACTATCGCGCAATTGCTCAGCACGCTGAGTAGCGAGTTGAGACTCGCGGAGGAACTTTTCTAATTGTTCTGCCATTTGGTTAATTGTGGAGCTGAGGGTGGCCAATTCATCCTCCCCCTCCACTGGTAGGCGGGTTTGGAGATCCCCTTCGCCAATTTTTGTCACCGCCTTGGTAGCTCGCAGCAGCGGCTGCACTCCCCGATTGCTCAGATAAATCGCGATCGCTGCCGTTAAAATTGTTGTGACCACCACCCCAGACAACAGTGTCCAGCTCAAGTTTTGCAGGGGCCTGAGGGCCTGCTCTTGGTTCCGACCCAGGATAAGGGAGGCAAACGGTTGCGTAACACTAGTGTAGGCAAGAAGTTGAGCTTTCCCATCGGGGCGGCGTTGTTCTGTTAGACTACCGGCTGGGCTATTGTTCCGCGCCTGCGCCAGTTTGGGAAAGACGGCGGCCAAGGGTTTGCCTTGCACCCCTAAGATGGAGGAAGCAAAGATTGTTCCCCGCGGCTCTACAAGATAAAAGTCCTGGTTTTGCTGCTCATAGATATTGAGCACCCTGTGAACACCGCTTCGGGGGACTCGCAATCGCACCACGGCCATTATTTGCTGATTTTGCGGATTGATCAGCGGCGCTGCGGCAAACATCCCTAAGGGGCGCTCCGGCAGTGATAGCGTTGGCTCAACCGTTAGAACCGCTTTGCGCGTTTGGATGGCGAGCTTAAAGTACTCCTGATTTTGGAGAACATTGTTAGCCAGACGGTTACCAGCAGTGGATTGGGCAATCACAGTTCCTTGACCGTCGTTGGCAATGATTGCTGCACTGTCGTAGTCTGGGTAGGCCTTGATCAGTTGATCTAGGATGGCTTGCAGTGGGCGGCGATCGCGGCGCTGAATTTCAGTGCCGTAGCGACTAGTCAAAAGAAAGGCCAAGGTGCTTGCGTCCCCCTGTCGCTCGCGAAGATATTGATCAAAAGAGAGGGATGAAGCCATACTTTCCTGTTGCTGGACCCCCAACACCTGACGCATTAACTGTTGACGGGCCACCTCATTTGCGGCTAAACCCACCCCAATCATGGGCACCGTTGCTAGGGCAACGGCACTGGTAATCAGTTTTGGACGTAGCCCCCAAAATTTGCGACGTGGCGGTGTCGGCGGCAGGGGGTTCCCAAGGGATTTACCGTTAGTGGCTGCTTTCTGCTCCTCTAGGGGAGGCAGTTGGTAGTTCAAAACTGAGGGTGGTAAAGGGGGAATGTCAATAGGGGGTTTGGCGGTTGTCATGGTTGGCACATCCTAAAAGTATCGATAGCACCTCTATCCAACATCAACAGCAAGAACACTTGAGCAGGACCTTTCCGCGATCGCCTTCAGTGTACCCTCGGCAATTGCCGCCCCATCGAGGATAAACACTACCTCTCCCGCTAGATGACAGCAGCCTTTGAGGTAAGGAACCAGCGCCGCACTCACCGTACCCACAGGAGACTGAATCGCTTCCTGGGGAAGTCGGACGATTCCCCGTACTTCCTGTAGCGCCAAGCCCAGGTATCCCTTAGGAGTTTGCAGCAGCGCAATCGTCACCAGAGATGTATCTGCCTCTAGGGGCTCTAGGTTGAGCAAGTGGGCCAAATCCAGCACCCACACAATGCGGTTACGAAAGTTGAGTAATCCCATTACCAGGGCCGGCATATTGGGAATTGCCGTGAGTTGCTGCGGTGGGAGCACCAACACCTGCTGAATTTCAGCCATCGCCAGCAGTGCGCTCAATTGCGCCTGTACCACCAAACGCAGGTAGGGCGCTCCTTGGGGGCGATCGCCCTGCCCCTCACCACTGTTGAACCAAGGCCCTCTCCCTAGCATCGTCATACCATCACCGACTTCAGCGCCCGCACCAGATCCTCACGACTAAAGGGCTTTGTCACATAGGCATCAGCCCCCTGCTTCATTGCCCAAAGACGGTCTAGCTCTTGGTTTTTGGACGTACAGACAACAATGGGAAGCTTTTCCGTTTCAGGGTTTTTCTTGAGACTGCGACAGAGTTCAAACCCGCTCATCCCTGGCATCACCACATCCGTAACTACCACATCGGGCTTATATTGAGCTATTTTCTCCAGTGCCTCCTTGGCATCGCTGGCTGCAATCACCCTATAGCCAGATTCCTGAAGAAACGAGGTAATCAGTGCCATTTCCGAAGAAACATCTTCTACTACCAAGACCGTCGTCATTTCCCTTCCCCAATCTCAATGCAAAGAATCAATCA
>NZ_DVDW01000030.1:0-16668 GCF_015296045.1 Thermosynechococcus sp. M3746_W2019_013
TGCTAACGATGCCACAGGTCAAATTATCTTCCTCTGCAGGAATGTCCAAGATGCAATTACGGTTTGCCTCAGCACTGGCAATGCCGGTGTTTTATCCCTGATTGATAAATAAGCTCCCGCAGGGGGCGCCTTGACTACAATCTTTGCAATACAATCTTCACAGTGACGCCGCTTGCAGCTACCTCTGGGGAGAGGGAACCAGCGAGAGCAACTTGCCTACCCTCGTGCCTGTGAATCATGCCCCTAGAACTCCTGATATTTTTGGCCGCCTTCCCACCCGTCAGTTTGTGTCTGCGGGCATCCACAGCAATAGGATGAAGACTAAGCAACTGTAAAGCGATTGGTTTCCTCCCGAATTTGCTCGAAGGTAATCTCTTGAGCCGTACCCGCAAAGGGATGATCCGGGGTTAGAAAGAGGAGACAGTGACACTCCCGCCGTTCCCGCATGGGCACACAGGGACAGTTCCAGTAGGCGGCTGCCACCTCTGCTTCTTTGTCTTCATAGTGGCGACAGGGACACAAGGGGGAGCCGTAGTCGTCCTTATGTTTAGCTAATCCTTCGAGAACAACTGCTGTTGTCCCTAGATCTGAGCAAAAGTAGGTTCCAGTGCGCTTGGCATAGGTTTCCGCAAACTTGCGCATGGCTTCAAGGTTTTTGTCGGAGGCCTGTTGGGGTTTGTAGCTGCTACTCATGGCAAAATTTGCGACACGAAACTTCTTTCAGTGTAGCGGAAGGCGATCGCTCAATTGGCCTCCCGGGGATTAAAAGATCCAGGGTGCTGGAGTTGAACCAGCCTATGGCGAATTATGAGTTCGCTGCCTCATCCGCTCGGCCAACCCTGGGAAAATCCCTATCATTATCCAATATAGTCCCCCTTGGTGCCTTCTACTGCTCGGTTGCTTGAATAGCCATTGAGTGGGGGATTCCTTGCTAGAGTTTTTGGGAAGATTGGGAATGAAGCCAATTTACTTAGATGGACTGGCCACTACACCGGTGGACCCCCAAGTGTTAGCAGCAATGTTGCCCTATTTTAGCGATCGCCCCGGCAATCCCAGTAATCGTGGCCATGCCTACGGTTGGGAGGCCGCCGCCGCCATTGAGGTTGCCCGCGCAACCATTGCCGCAGCCATCCATGCCCGTCCAGAGGAGATTATTTTTACCAGTGGTGCGACCGAGGCCAACAATCTGGCCATTAAGGGGGTGGCGGAAGCCTACTACAGTCGCGGTCGCCATATCATTACCGTACAGACGGAACACAAGGCGGTGCTTGCTCCCTGCCGCTATTTGGAGTCCCTGGGCTTTCGGGTGACCTATCTGAGGGTGAATGAAAAAGGGTTGATTGATCTCGCTGAGTTAGAGCAAGCCTTTACGCCCGAGACCCTCCTGGTGTCCGTGATGGCTGCCAACAATGAAATTGGCGTGCTACAACCCTTGGCTGAGATTGGTCGCTGCTGTCGCGATCGCGGGGTACTCTTCCACACCGATGCCGCCCAGGCTCTAGGCAAAATTCCCTTGGATGTTCAGGCGCTTCAGGTGGATCTCATGTCCCTGACTGCCCACAAACTCTATGGACCCAAAGGTATTGGTGCCCTCTATGTGCGGCGCGATCGCCCCCGGGTGCAACTGGCGCCTCAACTCCACGGCGGTCCTCAAGAACAGGGCTGGCGATCGGGAACCCTAGCCACTCCCCTCATTGTCGGCTTTGGAGTAGCGGTGCAGCTGGCTCAGGAACGTCAAGCAACGGATATTCCCTATTTGTGGCATCTCAAGGAACGACTGTGGCAGGGGTTGGTTTCCTTGGGGGATATCTATCTCAATGGTGATTGGCAGCAAAGTTTGCCCAACTGTCTCAATATCAGTATTGCTGGGGTTGACGGCAATGCCCTTCTGCGCTCCATTTATCCCTATGTCGCCCTCTCGACGGGGGCAGCCTGTAGTAGTGAAAAACCTACCCCCTCCCATGTTCTCCTTGCCTTGGGGCGATCGCCCACCCTGGCCCGCGCTTCCTTGCGCTTTGGCCTATTGCGCACCACGACAGAGGCTGAGATTGACTTGGCTCTTCAGTGTATTCGTGACAGCATTCAACAGTTGCGCCAAGTGTCCAAGGTCTAGCAAACAACTTTTGTTACATTTATTAACAAAATCCAATTGTTTATATAACTTTACAATATCCGCAAATGCCCATAATTCCATGGTTTTTGTGGGCTAAATCACAACAAATTCAGTAGAGTTACGGATGATCCCCAAGCTCTAAAGTCTATAGAATAATAACGTATGGTAATTCAAACTTTACAAATTAGTTATATACCCTTTTGATGTCTAAAAAAATCGCTGATAGGCGGAAATACAGAAGGGAAAGTGATTTGGGGGTAACGTAAATGACGAAATTACTGCCTATTACTGCCTACACTATTCGCCGTCTGTTGCGGCAGTATCAAGGCCAGCTCAAATCCGTGGTCGCAGAGGGTGCTTCCTTGACCGCCAATCCGGAAGTGGACTTGAATGCAGTGCTGGAAAGTCTCTATTTAGATGAGGAAGAAATCCGCACCCAAGTGGCCGAAATTGAAAGGCTGATGCTGACCTATCAGCTCCTCTTGAAAGTGGGCACGAAAGAACAAGCTGCAGCCATTGAGGAGCGAATTCTCTGGATTTTCGGTCTGAAACGGATCGGCAAGCCATCCAGTGAAACAACACCAGAAATACCCACTATGGCCCCACTATATAGCGTTTAAGGGGCAGCAAAAATCGCTTCTTCCACATCCGCGCGCGGGCAGGAGTACTTAAAAGAACGCTGACTCACACTGCCCGCAAGGCGATCGCGATAGACCACTTGTAACTCCTCAATATCCAAGCAAATCCGAACTGACCACTGGGGATACTCTAACTCCCAACAGTGAATATCTGTTTCGTCCCGCACACAGCCCTTTTGCTGTAGCCATGCTTCAATTTGGGGCAGGGCATGGTTGTAGAGAGGAGTTTGGGGGTTAGGCAGGTTATTCATCCGACTTCTGAGATGCGACTGACAATTTGCAAGATCCATTCTTGCCCCTGTTGGGACAAACCGACAATCACCGCCAGAACCAGACAGCTAACAAAGGTGAGCCCCAAGATAAACAGGGCAAAAAGCTCCCCCGGCGAGAGGGGGCGATCCTCTGGGGGAATGCTGGTAGAACGCCCAGAGCTTTGGGAGCGAGAGCCCCCCCCTCCCCCTGTCCTATGGGGTGGCTTCAACTGAGACTGGCCACGCAAGCGCAATTGCAAGTCATACCACTGCCGTTGCTCTGGGTTGGTCAGCACTGCGTAGGCTTCATTGAGGCGATGAAACTCCTCGCGGGCGATCGCCAGCGGCAATGTCGTCGTATCAGGGTGGTAGAGCTTACTCTTTTCCCGATAAGCACGGCGAATCTCTGCCAACGAGGCCGTGGGCGCCACCTCGAGAATGTCGTAGTGGGTTCGCGACGGGGATAGATGTGCCATGGCAAGGTTTACTTGACCAGATCGAAGATCTTGAACATGGGCAGGTACATCGCCACCAGAATTGACCCTACCATACCCCCTAACACCGCAATCATCAAGGGTTCCATCACACTGGTCAGAGCCTTCACTGCCTGCTCCACTTCATCTTCGTAGAAGTCGGCCACCTTCATAAGCATCTTATCCAATTCCCCTGTCTCCTCGCCCACGTTAATCATCTGGGTGGCTAGAACCGGAAAGACCCGTTCCTGTTGCAGTGCAAGGCTCAACATCCCCCCTGTCTGGACTTGCTTCGCAGCGCGATCAATGGCATTGGAGATGACTTGGTTACCCGCTGTGGCACTTACAATCTCAAGGGAGCGCAAAATCGGCACCCCAGAACGGGACAATGAGCCAAAGGTGCGGCAAAACCGTGCCACCGCCGTTTTTTGGATCAAATCTCCAAAGAGGGGCAACTTTAGCAGCAGACCGTCAATCGTTAGGCGGCCGTTAGGTGTTTTGTAATAGAAACGAATCCCTAAGACCAAACCGATGATAGCAACAATGAGCAACGCCATATACTGGGGCGTGCGCAGGAATTGACTAAGAGCCACCATCATGGCCGTAAAGGGAGGCAGCTCACCTCCCAACTGTTTGAAAATCCCCTCAAACACAGGAATCAGAAAAATCACCATCCCTAGGAAGATGCCCACAGCCAACAGACCCACCACCACAGGATAGGTCAAAGCCGACTTAATCTGGTTGTTAAGGCGAGCCTGATCCTCCAGCAACTTTGAGAGACGGTTGAGCACTTCGTCGAGAACCCCCCCTGTTTCCCCCGCTTGGATCATGGCCACAAATAGGTTATCAAAGGCCTCTGAATGGGGGCGCATGGCATCGGCTAGAGTACTCCCCTGTTGAATATCATTGTTAACTGCCATGAGGATTTTTTTCAGTTTGGGGTTGGTACATTGGTCAGCCAAAACAGCGATCCCGCGCACTAAGGCCACACCAGCATTCACCAGTGCCGCAAACTGACGAGCAAAGATTGCCCGATCCTTCACTGTAATTTTGGAGAGGAAGCTCAGGTCGAGATCCGACTTGAGAGTAAATTTCTGAGCCTCTTTGACCTCTAGAACCTGTACCCCTTGCAACTGCAAAGCCATGCGGGCTTCTCGAGGTGTTGATGCTTCCTCGCGTACCGTTCTGTATTTGCCTTGGGCATCTCGTATCCGCACCTCATAGGTTGCCATGACTCAATACCTCTTTGCTCTCAGATTCATCTGGTGTGCTCGCTGACGGTTCCCTAGCGCACTGCCGCCGCAGGTGCACCTGCCCCAATAAGACGTTGCAGCTCATCTGGACGTGAAGATTTAGCCATTGCTGCCTCATAGGTAATCACCCCCGCCCGATAGTAATCGGCCAAGACTTTTTCGAGGGTTTGCATCCCCAGCTTACCGCCCGTTTGAATTGCCGAATAAATCTGCGATGTCTTGCCTTCGCGAATCAGGTTGGAGATAGCAGGGGTCACTACCATGATCTCTTGGGCCATAACCCGCCCGAATTCACCGGGCTTGGGATTTTTCTTAGGAACCAGTGTTTGGCTGAAGACCGCCACCAACGAGTTGGACAACTGGACGCGAATTTGCTGTTGCTGCTCAGGGGGAAACACATCCACCATGCGGTCAACGGTTTGAGCTGCTGAACTGGTATGCAAAGTGCCCATGACCAAGTGACCCGTTTCCGCTGCTGAGATGGCAAGCTGAATCGTTTCCAGGTCACGCATCTCACCCACAAGGATAATGTCGGGGTCTTCCCGCAGCGCTGCCCGTAGGGCATTGGCAAAACTCTTGGTGTCTTCCCCCACCTGCCGCTGGTGAATCAGGCTCTTGATTGGTTCATAGACAAACTCAATGGGGTCTTCAATCGTCAGAATATGCTCAGCGCGGGTTTTGTTGATCAGGTCAATCATTGCCGCCAAGGTTGTGGTTTTGCCTGATCCCGTCGGCCCAGTCACCAGAATCAAGCCCCGGGGCCGCTCACTCATTTCGCGAACAATGTTGGGCAATCCCAACTGCTCAAACGTGGGAATTTTGGAACTTAAGGCCCGCAAGCAAGCAGCATAGGTACCCCGATCTTTATACACATTGACGCGGAACCGCGCCAAACCTCGCACACCATAGGAGCAGTCCAACTCCCAGTTTTGCTCTAGGTGCTTGCGTTGGCTATTGTTGAGCATGCTGAAGATCAGGCGCTGGCATTGCTCTGGGGTGAGGGGCTCGTAATCCATAGGGGTTAATTTACCGCTGATGCGCACGTAGGGGGGGATACCTGCTGAAATGTGCAAGTCTGAACCACCGTTGGCCACGACCTGCTCCATGAGATCCTCAATCATCAACTCCATAGGGTGCTCCTCGTTTGGTCGTTAAAAGGTTGTCTAGCTTTAGTTTCCTGCTACTTCACTGCTGGTTTAATCCACAAAGCGGGGAGTCATGCAATAGGGACAATCCAGCCACTCAGGCGCCAGTTCAGCGCCACAACCGCGACAGGTCAGCGAGCTCTTCCGCTTGGCTTTCAGCTCTGCCTCTAGCCCGGTGTCTGTAAAGGTAACCCGCTCCACCTCCTCAAGGGTCGTCAGTCCTTGTTTAACAAGCTCCAAGCTGTAGGCCAATAGGGTTTTCATCCCCTCTTCGACGGCAGCTTCTTTAATTTGCTCGGTGGGGGCACCTTGTGTAATCAAGCCTTGTAGCCGTTCGGTCACCCGCATGATTTCGTATACACCAACACGGCCTTTGTAGCCTACACCACCACATTTACTACAGATGGGCTGGCCACTGGCTTTGGCCGCTTGAATCTGCTCGGGTGTGAGTTTATTGGCTTTGTAGAGGGTGAGGTTGACATCTTTGGAGGCGGACAAGCCAAAGCGTGCCAGTTCCTCGCGGGTGGGCGTATAGGGAATGCGACACTCACTACATACCCGTCGCATGAGGCGCTGGGCAACAACACCGATTAAGGAAGCGGAGACCATGAAGGGTTCCACCCCCATTTCCGAGAGACGAGCAACCGCACTGGCTGCGTCGTTGGTGTGCAGGGTGGTTAACACCAAGTGACCGGTCAAGGCAGCCTCAATAGCGGTTTTTGCTGTTTCTTTATCGCGGGTTTCCCCCACCAGAATCACATCCGGGTCTTGGCGGAGAAAGGCGCGCAGAATTGAGGCAAAGTCCATCCCTTTTTCCCGAATAACCTGCACCTGCGTCAAGCCGGGTAGGGTGTATTCAATCGGGTCTTCTGCGGTACTGATATTGACGCCGGGGCTATTGCACTCGGCAAGGGCAGAGTAGAGGGTTGTCGTTTTCCCTGAACCCGTGGGACCGGTCACTAGGATCAAGCCAAAGGGGCGCTTCGTCATTTCCCGGACAATGGCCAGACTCTCTGGGTCGGTGATGAGTTTATCGAGGCCTAACTGGGTAGCGGAATTATCAAGGATCCGCAAACAGACTTTTTCGCCCCAGCGGCTGGGTAGGGTGTTCACCCGGAAGTCTACACGTCGCCCCTGGAACATTTTGCGAATGCGGCCATCTTGGGGGGCACGCCGCTCGGCAATGTCGAGGTCAGCCAGGATTTTGAAGCGAGAAACCACCGCTGGCACGATTTTCTTCGGCAGGGGGTCAAAGGCTTGGTGCAGCACCCCATCTTTGCGGAAACGAATCCGTAGGTATTCTTCCTGGGGTTCTACGTGGATGTCAGACACCCCTTCGGTGAGGGCTTTGGCTAGGATTTTGTTCACAAGGGCAATAATCGGCGCGTCCTCTGCCCCCCTTAGGGCTTCGGCTAGGTCAACCTCCTGCTCCCCTTCAATCTCTTCAAGGCCACCCATGGCTTCAATGTCTTCTTCGATGTTGATTTCACCGATCGCCGCGGGGGCATTTTTGCTGGCGGTGGTTTCTGCTACCTGTTTATTGAGAATCGGATCAATGAGGCGCTGGTAGTCCTCTAGGGTGATCACCATCCGCTTGAGCGTGAGGTTGTGACTCCGCAGCAGACGGGTGAGGTTGTCAATAGCTTGGAGGTTGTCGGGATCTACCATCGCCACCAATAGATAGGGGGGGTCGGCATCAAGGTGCTTGGCAATGGGGATGACTTGGTAGGTGCGGCAGGTATCAATCGGTACAATCGTGTTGATCAATTCCTCGATTTGCTCGGTGGGGAAACGATTCAGTTCGGGATCGAGGCAATCAACCCCATAGATCACTTTCAGCTCAAAAAGCTGTTGTTTGTGGTACTGGCGTAACACATCGGGGGGCATGGTGTTGCCTGTAATCTCCTGCAACACGGCTACTAGGGACTTGCCGGTTTTGCGGGCGGTGTTCATGGCTTCCCGCACTTGATCGATACTGGCGTAACCGGAGGCAACAATGGCACGTTCTGTGGGGCTAGCGGCTCTACCCCGCACGGTAAGGGCTTTGCGAGAGGAAGAGGGGGATGTGTTGACCATAGGGCGTCTTGGGGTCTGGATGACTTGCCTACTATAGTAGCAACAACCTTCCCAAAGATTTAATGGGTATTTTCACGATTTATTTTTATTGATATTTTTGTTGACAATTCTTGTTATGAACGTTTCCCAACCGCGATCGCCAGGTTTTGCATAGGCTGAAAATGATTGCCAGTCCTGCGGCACATTAGGAACTACTAGAACTACTAGTTATCTTTTTTCCCTGTTAGCGCGTCCTCGCAATTCCCTCATGACCTGTGGAGGTTTGCCCTATGCGTGTCAAAGACGTGATTTTGCCCCTACTGGTGGTTGGTTTGGTCTTTGTTGGTTTTGGCGATCGCTTTTTGCCAGCACCTTTGAGCACAGCGAGTGCCAGTACCCGCGAGCAATTGAATGGCTTTCTCAAGGGAATCTTTACGGGGTTTTCCACCTATAACCGCTACCATAAGACGGAGGAGATGATTCGCCAAGCAGAACAAGCTGAGAGAAAAAAATAAATGCGTCGCTTTTTGCTCTTTTTACTCTGGATGATCAGCAGTGGGGCGATCGCCCTCTTTTCAGTACAGAACGCAAAAGCGGTGTCCCTAAAATTTTTATTTTGGCAATCCATTGAGATGCCCCTTGGCTTGCTGCTGATCTTTGTGGCAGCGATCGCCCTGTGGGTGCCCTATTTAGCCCGTCCGCTGCGGCGATGAAGGGGCAACCTCTGCTGTGCATTGTGCTGGTGATGGTCTTATTCTTGATTGGGCAACCCAAAATTGCGGCAATTTCGGCCGCAGCCCTAACCCTAGAAGTCAATCCAGCCGATCCCCAAGCCAGTGATGCTGGCACGGGAATGCCAACAACTCCTTTTCGCACCATTGGTGCTGCCTTGGCGTGGGCCCAGGCCCACGATCGCCCCACAGAGATTTACATTCATGGCGGGATTTATCGGGAGGCCCTAGGAACAATTCGTCATCGGCAGACGCCCCTTCGACTGCTGGCTAAGGCGGGCGATCGCGTGATTTTGCGCGGCAGTCAACGATGGTCAGATTGGCAAGTGGTCTCTAGTACTCCGAACTTCACCATTTACCGTCACCCTTGGACCTTGGCTTGGGGCTTTTCGGGTAATCCATGGACGGCATTTCACATTGAGTTACCCCCTGTGGCGCAGCGGGGCGAACTGGTGTGGTGGCAAGATACTCCCCTGCGGCAGCGGCTCTCCTTCCTAGAGTTGCAGGGCAATGATTTCTACGTGGATGATCCAGAGCAGCAACTGTATGTGGCATTGCCTGCGGGCGTCTCACCCAGTGAATTAGAAGTAGCTGTTCACCGTGAGGCTTTACGAATTTTAGACAGTGGTTTGATCAGTTTGGTGGGGCTACGCTTTGAACACTATGGCGGCACATTTACCCAGGCGGTGCGCATTGAACGCAGCCATGACATCGAGGTCAAAGACTGTACTTTTTGGGCAAATAATTGGGGCGGCCTCGAAAGTCATCGGAGCGATCGCCTGCGGGTGGAGCGAACGCAGTTTCTGCAAAATGGCTGGCGGGGCATGGCGGGGGTTCACTTGCGGGGCTTCACAGTCCAACAGGTGCTTGTCCACGGGAATAATTGGCGGGGGGGATGGGCAGGCTTTTACGATTGGGATGCGGGGGAGAAGTACTTTCATCTGCGCGGCGCCGTCTTTGATCGCTACCGCGCCATTGGGAATCAAGCAGCCGGTCTGTGGCTTGACACCGATAATCAAAACGTCGAGATTCGGCGATCGCAATTTGTCGGTAATGCCGTGGTTGGTCTTTTCCTAGAGGCGGGCACGGGGCCCGTCACAATTGAAGATTCCTTAATTGCCTATAACTACAGCATCGCCCCCAACTATCTGCAAACTCCCGGCATTTTTGGCTGGGCGGCTGCCCATGTGACCCTGCGCCGCAACTGGATTTGGGAAAACCAAGGGGCACAAATTGGCGTCCGCGATCCTTCGCCCCGAACCGTCACCCTACCCGAAACTGGTGAGGAGGTCACGATTACGTCTCAAGATTGGCACCTAGAAGGGAATTGGATTGGCAGCCACCAAGAGCTGCTCCTGACAACCCTCAAGGGGGAAGCCTTCCTGCAGACACTGAGACTGGAGGATAACCACTGGTGGACTGACGCTCCCTACCCCTTTCGCCTAGAGGGGGAAAATGTCACTTGGTTACAGTGGCAGGAACGATATGGCCATCCCAGCGATCGCTGGCTTCTTCCCTAGAGGCGATCGCGCAACTGGTTGACCATTGCTTGGGCCGAGGCCTCATCCACAAACATCCCCAGTTGAATCTTGGTTTGATCGCCATTCCCCACTAAAAAGGCATCGGGTACGACGGCTTGGGCCTTTTCTAAATCCGCCGGTGCCTTGTAGGGAGCCAGCACATAGTAGCGACCATTGGTTGTTTTTTCGATAAAGAGCTGTGTCCTCTGTTCAGGTTCAGATGAGGTTGGGCTGGTCGCAGGAGTGGGTAATGCACTCGGAGCTGGAGTGGCCGCAGGTTCCAATTGAGCAAGGGTGCTGCGGTTGACATCGGGAAATTCCCGTGCAGTCATATCAGGACCGACGGGGGGCGTGGGTGATTCTGCTTTTGGGGTTGAAGGTATGGAGGCAGGTGATTCAGTGGCAACGGGAGCGGATCGGCGGTTGAACCACCACAGGGCTGCGCCACCTAACCCGGCAAGAATGCCAACAACAACTAACCAGCGTTGCACAAGATGTTGACTATTGCTTTCGCGCCGCTGCAACCAAGGACGCTGTTGATTTTTGCGTGCCTGCTTGAGCAGCTCACGGGTGGAGGCAAAGGGGCGCTTTGTTGGGGTTGGCGTTTGGGGGGCAGGGGGATCACTCGAATAAGACTGGGGTAACAGTTTTGCTAAATCTGTGGGATCAAACTCAAAAAATGGATCCGCAAGTCCCTCATTGGTGTGTTCATCGGTGGCCGGTGCTGTTTCAGGAGTCGGAGCTAAAGAACCGATGACGGGAGGAGCGGTTGGGGCAACGGGTTCTGGGGCAGCGGTCGGGGGAACACTCGGTTGGGGGGGGATCGCAGATGGGTCAACAGGCAGCGCCTCAAAGGGGGAATGGGCTTGCACCATGCGATGGCAGCGATATTGGGTGAGTTCTGCCTCTAAACTAAGGTGGAGGCAAGCCAAAGCCGCTTGCAAACGCTGGCGATCGACGGTGGCAGAAGTCATAGCAATCGCTCCGAAAACAGTGCCCTAGAGTTCTTTGAGTTAACGCACTCTCCCGATGGATTATGCAACAGACGGTGCAAGTTCGCCAAAATGGCGCAAACTCCCACTCTTGAGTGTTTGCATTCCCGCCTATAACCGCCCCCAAGGACTGGTGGAAGGGGTGCGCTCAGTGGTGGCAGCGCTGCCCCGTGAGTACCACGATCAAGTGGAAATCATCATTACCGATGATTCTGCCACGCCAACAGCAGTACACGACTTGCTCGCTCCCTGGTTAGGCCACTGGCACTACCAGCACAATGCCCAACGCCTAGGAATGGTGGCCAACTGGAATGCGAGTTTAGCCAAGGCCGCTGGGGAGTTTATCCTGCTGTTGCACGATGATGATTACCTACTACCCCAAGGAATTACGACGATTCTAGCAACCCTCAGGAAGTACGGTAGCCAGTTTGATGTCTTTCTCTTTGGGGTGCATCTGGTAGATTCCCATCAGCGCTGTTGGCGACGGCAGATACCCCGCCGGCAAGGATGGCTCCCTCCGGCTCAAGCCCTCAGGCAATTGCTGCGTCATTCCTCATTTGTGCGGTTTCCAGCCTTGATCTGGCGGCGATCGCTCCTAGACGAGGTCGGCGATTTTGATCCCGCCTACGGCGAAGCCACAGACCTCTACCAGTGGCTATGATTCTTTGCCCAAAAGGGTGTTTACACCGTTCCTTGCGCCACCGCCGCCTACACGATCCACGATCAAGCCCTGACGATGGGAATGTTCCAGGCCCAGACCTTGGCCACTTTAGGGCGTATTTTTGCCGCCGCCGCTGATTTATCCATTCTCTCACCAGCGGAACTACGGCAGTGCCAGTGTGACTTTTTTCACCAGTTTATCTTGGCCGGAACATGGCGATTTTTGCGCCGATGGCAGTGGCAACGGGCACAGGCGGTGTACCAGCTTTTGAATCTACCAGAGGTGGTTGCCTTGGGGCGATCGCGCCGCTGGCAAGGCTTGCGTTGGCTCTTGGGGACTTGGCTGTGGCTACTGCAACAGGTTAGCTCCTAGGCGGGAGCCCCACCCTCTACCGTTGCACAGCCGGCCCATCGGGCAGCGGTGAGCGTTGGGAGTCTGTCGCGGACTGCCATCAATCGTAACAACTCGTTATCCTGAGGCCCACTCCCAGAAAAGCAGCCTAAAATTAATTTGGTTACTGTGGATTCAATGGTGCTTGGAGTTTATTCCTATGGCCACGGATTTTAATCGCGGCATTATGAAGTTTGATGGTGCCGACAGCCCGGCGATGATCGCGATTTCTGCTGTTTTGATTCTTGGCTTTATTGCAGCACTGATTTGGTGGGCACTCCACACCGCTTACGCCTAAAGGCGCGATCGCTCCAGGTGGATCGTGTGCTCGGTGAGGGCTTCAAAGGTTTCATCGTGGCTAATGACAAAAAGTTGATGAAAACTTTTGAGGTTGCTGAGGCTCTCCGCCAGTTGTTGGCGGCGCACTTGATCCATATTGGTGGTTGGCTCATCAAAAAAGGCAATGTCGGTGTTCACGAGTACCCGTAGCAGGGCAAGGCGCACCGCAAGGGCAGCACACATTTGCTCACCCCCCGAGAGGCTTTTGAAGGGCCGCCAGTAGCCGCCTTCATTCACTTGAATTTCGTAGTCCGATGTCCATTGGAGCGCTACATCAGGGCGGTTAAGAAGCTCCCGCAGTAGGCGATCGGCTTCGGCAGAAACGGTGTGCAGATAGGCTGCACTGACCCGAGGACCGCTCCTTCTGAAAATGTCGCGGGCGGTCTCAATTAGATGGTGGTGGTTGCGCGCCGCTGCCAGATGCTGCAGCGTTTTTTCCTTCGCGGCGGCAACTTCATCAAGATGCTTGAGGGTTGCAAGGCAGTTTTGGTACTGCTTTTCCTTTTCGGGAATGGCACCAAGGTGCCGTTGATACTCACGGTGTAGGGTCTCGTAGCGATCGCGGACGGCCTCGAAAGCAGCTAAATCCAGCTTCTGCTCTTGGGCCTTGTACGCTGCTTGAGCTTTGGCAAGGTCGGCGTTTAACTGATTGGCTTCTTGGGTCGCTGTTCTCAGGGCAGCTTCATAGGTCTCTACTTGGGCAGCCTGCTGTTGATGTTGGAGATAGGTATCATAGCTGGAACGTAGTCTGGCTAGTTCATCGCTAAGCTGTTGCCGCTGTTCTTCGAGGGCGGCGTAGCGTTGGCGTTCTCCGTAGAGGGGAATGAGGCGGGCTTGCAGGCTGGCCTGTTGGCTGCACAAACGCTCGTAGTCCGCTTCCAGTTGGGGGGCTGCTGCCTGCTGCTCCAGTAACAGTTGCCGCTGGGCATGGGGTTGACCAAGCTTGGCTCGTTCTTGACGTAATTTGTGCAGGCGGCGCTCGAGATCAGCCAGTTCTTGGCTGAGGGGTTCTAGGGCTTGCTGGCGATCGCCCAACTGTCTAAGCTCTGTTTCCAAACGGCTGCGTTCCTCCTCAAGGGCTTGGGCTTGCAAGAGCGATCGCTCTGCTGCGGCAGCCAGGGCAATGTCAGCTTCTAACTGTTTTAACCTCTGGTTGAGGGCAGGAATAGCTGCGGGATCGGTGAGGGTTTGTCGCAGGGCCATGAGTTGATCCAAAAGCCAGTGATAGTTCTGCTGAAGCTGTTGGAGTGCCCCTAGCCCCTCTTGAATAGCGGCGGCAACGAGGGAAAATTCCTGAGCTGCCGTGAGGCCTGCAATGGCTGCCGTCACAAGGGCATCGCCTACCGCGGCTTGGCTTTGAGCTGTATTGAGAATGGGATCCAGGGTGGCGGCAAAGGCATGGGCGGCGCTGGCATGGTTGAGTTGGGCCTGGAGTTGCTCCCGTTGTGCTTGTTTAGCGCTCAGGGTGGCGGCTAAGGGACGCTGTTGCTCTAGGGCTTGCACCTGTTGGTCAATTTCCGCAAGGCGCCTTTGCAGCGTTGCCGCTTGTTCCTTGAGGTGGCGCAGTTGTTGGTCCGCCTGTTGGGCTTGCTGGTAGCGTGCCTCAAGGGGAGCAATTTCGGCATCGAGGGCGTCGGCGGCGGCAATTTGGGGTTCCAGGGCAGCGAGTTGGCTGGCAATGGTGGCGATTGCTTGGCGTTGGCTTTCAATACTGGCCAATTGGGTGGCTAGCTTTTGTTGCTGCTGCTCCAGTTTGCGAATGTTTTGCTCAAGGGCAGCCCGTTCCCGCAGTTGCTGGTCGAGCTCTTGGTAGTAAGCCTCCTGCTGACGATAGCGATCGTAGTCGGATTGCAATTGCTGGCACTGGGCTTGACTTTCGCGGGCAGCGGTCAACTGGCGCTGGCGATCGCGACACAATTCCTCCTGCTGACGCAGTTGGGCTTCCAGGCGTTCGCAGGTTTGCTGAAGACGGTTCAGCGTTTCAACGGCAGCTTCGTATTCCTGTTTTTCAGCGGCCAAGGCCTGGCATTCCTGTTGTAATTCCTCGCACCGCTGGCGATCGCGCTCTAGCTCCGCGGCTAAGGCTGTTGCCTGTTGTTCGTACTGCGATTGCGTGGCCAATTCCTGGTTCTGGACAGCCAACTGACGCTCTAGGGATGCCACCTGCTCTTGAGAAAAATTCACAAGGGCAAGGGCATTGTCAAAGGCTTGGCGATAATCACTCACCTGCAAAATGGGTTCAAAAATTTGACGCCGCTGCGCTGGCGGTTTGAGAAAATCCGCTGTCATCATTCCTTGGGGAATGCCAATGATCTGCTCAAAGAGATCTTTGAGGGGAAAGGCACTGCGGATACCGAGGTGTTCCTGCAACCAAGCGTGGACATCTTCACGCAAAGACAGACCCAGTTCCCCCACTTGCGGATCAACAATTGAGTAGCCCGTCTGCGTATTGCGGCGCACGATGTAGGAGCGACCATCGGCTGCGGAGATAAACTGGACGATGGCTTCGGCACGCTGAGTGCCCCTGCGAATAATGGCCTTATTAAAGCCATTGCCATAGCCCGATGTTGCATCAAAGAGGACCCAAGCGATCGCTTCAAAAATACTGGTTTTGCCTGCACCATTCTCACCACAGATGACATTTACACCGGGCATAAACTCAAAGGTGCGCTCGCGGTGGGTCTTAAAGTTTTTTAGGGTCAGGCACTGAATTTCCACCGGATATCTCCATTAGCAGGGATTTGACATGTAGAAAACGATCCATACTTTTACAAAAGTTTACTAGGGCTTAAGTCTTCTTGAAAAAGTTGCCATTGTCTGATGATTTTCCTTAGGCTGGATCTCAGTCATCTATGGTAGTGATTGATATTCCTAACTTCCTAGGAAAGCTTCCTAGGAAAGCTAAGTCTCCGCACCCTATGCCCCCCATCCTAGGTAGCTGCTGCGCACGGATAATGTTTGCTTTATCAAGCGTATTTCTAGTGCCTAGGGTTAAGGAATCCCACTTCCCTATTTTCCCAAGAGGCAGTTGAGTTGACAACTACAGCATTCCACCGTGAGAGGATTTGAACCGTGGATTTATTACATAAGCAGATTCTGGTTCTGAGTAACAAAATTGATGCTTTGTACCAGATCGTTGAACAACTCAACCAAAAGGTTTCTAAGGCCTTAGAGGAAGGGCGGCTCAAGCCGCTGCCGACCACCCCTGCGGAGCAGACCCCCCCGCCAAAACCTCGCCCCTTGGTGAGTACCCTAGAGCACAAGGATATTCTTGTGGATGATGACTATGGCCAGGTGCGTCACCTCAGTGGCGATCGCCCCCTGAGTCCTGAGATTCAAATTCAACGGCTCACGGCACAACTCACAGCCGCCTATAACCAAATTGCTGCCCTTGAGGAGCAGTTGCTTTCCCACCACAGTCACAGTCACTAAAGGGGCACTAAAGGAGCAAAACTCAGCCCCCAAGATGGGCGAGTACCTGCTGTCGCCATTGGGCGTTCTGGTGGCGATCGCTCCTAAATTCCAAAAGCCGTATCTTTGGCCAAGGGGTCTGGCGAAGCTGTACCGCCACATCAGCCCAGTCCTTCAGACAGTGGTAGGGAATGCCGTAGGCAGCGGCAAGGCAACTAAAATCCACCTGCTGTGGTGTGGCAAAAAAGGCTTCGAAGGGCGGATCAAACTGGCGAATCGGCAAATGCTCAAAAATACCGCCCCCCCTATTGTTGATCAGCAGCACGGTCAGACATCCTTGAAACTGAGGTGTGATCAGCCAGCCATTGGTATCGTGCAAGCAGGCCAAGTCCCCAGTGATCAAGAGAGTTGGTTGACCGCGATGGGCAACCCCCAAGGCACTGGACAATGTGCCATCAATGCCGTTGGCCCCGCGATTAAAGTAAAAGCGATGGCGGCGATTGCTCCCATGCCAGACACTCTCAACATCGCGCACGGGCATACTACTGGCAACAAAGATTGCCGTTTGCGATGGCAACCACTGGGGCAGATGGTAAATTAGCTTGGCCTCCGAGAACCAATCAATGGCCTCAAATGTCCGCTTCAGCTGCTCCCGTACTCGTTGATCCTGGTCTTGCCAGTCCTTGAGGTAGGGGT
>NZ_DVDW01000056.1:0-16648 GCF_015296045.1 Thermosynechococcus sp. M3746_W2019_013
AAATCTCGCAGCCATTTTGGGGGTAGCCGATGCGATTATGGTTGCCCGAGGCGATAAGCGCCAGATGGTCAGCGAAGGCGATAAAATTTTGATTCTAGGCGGCATTCCTGCCCAAACCCCCCAAGGAACGAATTTTATTAAAATTCATACCATTGGCGCCCAAAGGGGAACAGAATCCCAGTGAGAGGCGGTCTGGAGAGAAACAAGGTCCACGAGAGTTTGTGGTGAGTGCCGCTGTGAAACATCCGTTGACACCTTTTTATACCCTCGGTCTTGCTACTCTGCTGGTTGGGGGAGCTATGGTGATTGCTGAGCAACCTGCTGTGAGTCAAGAAGCCCAACGTATCCTGACGGTCACAGGTCGAGGGACAGAAGCCATTTCAGCAACCTTGGCCCAAGTCAGCCTTGGGGTTGAGGTTCAAGGTCGCACGGCTCAGGAGGTACAGCAGGAGGTGGCGCGGCGAGCCAATGCAGTTTTGGCGGTTTTGCGGGCACGGGAGGTCACTCAACTGCAAACCACAGGGCTGAGTCTCAATCCAAATTATCAATACACCGACAATCAGCGGATACTGGTGGGATATATCGGGCGCAATACCGTGAGTTTTCGCATTGCCAGCGATCGCGTGGGGCCACTCCTTGACGCTGCCGTGCAAGCTGGCGCAACCACGATTGACAATATTAGCTTTACGGCACCAGAGGCCACTATTGCCGCTGCCCAACGCACTGCCCTGCAGCGGGCGACCCAAGATGCCCAAAGCCAAGCCCAAGCAGTGCTGAGTGCCCTCAATCTCCAACCGCGCCAAGTGTTGAGCATTCAAATTAGTCAGGCGGCACCTCCCCCAAAACTCTTCACCGTTCGTGCAGCAACGATGGCCGATAGCACCCCTGTCGTCTCTGGGGAATTGCAGGTGGAGGCGAGTGTAACGCTGCAAATTAGCTACTAGGTCTCGGTGATGGCGATTGATTTCCGCTGGTGGTTGGGGAGCTGCGCGGCACTGGTTGCTATGTCTCCAGGGTTGGCTCAGGGGCCGGCAACGATTGAAAAACCCCAAAAAGTCCTCCCTTTACCGGGGGCCCTCGATCAGGTGCCTGTGTTTAATAGCAATAGCCCAGAGGTGGTACAGCGACCGGGCATCCTTCTTTCTACCTTTCCACCAGAGGGCAAAGGGACTCCCAAGGCCCACTTGAACTTTGCCTTTCGCGATCGCTTTGATATCTTTGTCCACCATATTGCTAAGCCCCTTGACCCGCAGAATCTCACCACCCTCTACCTAGGGATTCTCGCCTACAACCCCAGTTCTGAAGCGGTAACGGTGAACCTGATCTATGCCGCCAGTTACCTGAGTCAACCCGATGCTCCCTTCCGCTCCCTGCCCAGTCAGCAGGCCAATGATCTAGGCCAAATTTTTGCGGGTCCGGGCGATCGCGTCATGCTGGATATTTTGCGACAACGGCGGCAATCGGGCTGGCCAGCACAAATCCGAATTCCCCCACGCAGTTATGCCCTGATTGCCAATTTACCGATTCCTGTGAAGGGGCTAGACCCACCCCTCAATGGCCGTTCGCTGCTGATTCGTGCCCGCAGCAGTGGCAACATTTACCTTGCCAGTTTAGCCCGCTTTGGCAATGAACCGCCGACCCTAGAGCAATGGCAGCAGACCCTAATGACAGGGGAACTCGTCACTCCCCGCGATCGCGCCCCCACCTCCCCCAATCAGGGGGGCCAGATCATCTATGGCCGAGTCGCCGGCGTTGCCCTCGGCTCCCGCTGGCACAATCCCCAACAGCAACCAATTCCCATTCCCACAGGGGGTACCGCCTTGTCCTATCCTATTAGTTCGTTAGTGGCAGGGCGCTTGGGCACAGGACAAGTGCAAACGGCTCCCCTCGTGGTGCGCTATCCGGATACGGCCTATGCTGCCCACGGCAACTATGGGGTTGAATATGATTTAGTGCTGCCCCTCCAAAACACCAGCGATCGCCCCCAGACCGTTCGCCTTGCCCTCCAAACCCCCATCAAGTTCGATGCCCCCGCCCCTGGATTGCAGTTTTTTGCTGAGCCGCCCAACCGTATCTTCTTCCGAGGCAGTGTTCGATTGCGCTTCCGCGATGATCAAAGCACCCCCCAAAGTCGAATCATTCACCTTGTCCAACGCCAAGGACAGCAGGGGGACGATCTTGTGCGGCTCACCCTACAGCCCCAAGAAATCCGCTGGGTACAGTTCACCATGCTCTATCCGCCAGATGCGACACCACCCCAAGTGTTGACAATTGAAACTTTGGCAGATCCCCTGTCGCGCCCCTAAGTAAAATGGAAATCATCCCCTCACCCTTGCTGATCGGGTTAGATCAGCCGCATTTTTTATGAAGGGCTACCATGCTAAATCCAGACCTTTCTACGATTGAACTAACGAAAGACGACTATGAACGCTATTCCCGCCATCTGATTTTGCCGGAGGTGGGTGTCGAGGGTCAAAAACGCCTCAAAGCTGCCAGCGTGCTTTGCATTGGCACCGGTGGATTGGGATCACCCCTACTGCTCTATCTCGCCGCTGCGGGTATTGGCCGCCTTGGCATTGTAGATTTTGATGTTGTCGATAATTCCAATTTGCAACGGCAAATCATCCACGGCACCTCCTGGGTGGGCAAGCCCAAAATTGAATCGGCCAAGCACCGCATCCTTGAAATCAATCCCTACTGCCAAGTTGATCTGTACGAAACTCGCTTGAGCGCCGCCAATGCCCTTGAGATTATGGCGGATTATGACATTGTGGTGGATGGCACCGATAACTTCCCCACCCGCTACTTGGTGAACGATGCCTGTGTGCTTCTGAATAAGCCCAATGTCTATGGCTCCATCTTTCGCTTTGAAGGCCAGGCCACAGTCTTTAACTATGAAGGCGGCCCCAACTACCGCGATCTCTACCCGGAACCCCCGCCGCCGGGTCTGGTACCCTCCTGTGCCGAAGGGGGCGTTTTGGGCATCCTACCGGGAATTATTGGGGTCATCCAAGCCACGGAGACCATTAAAATCATTCTTGGCAAAGGCACAACCCTCAGTGGTCGCCTTTTGCTCTTCAATGCCTTAGACATGAAATTCCGTGAACTCAAACTGCGTCCCAACCCCGAGCGACCAGTCATTGACAAGCTGATTGACTACGAAGAATTCTGTGGTATTCGCCAAGCGAAAGCTCAGGAGGCCGCCCAAATGGCAGACATTCCCGAAATGACAGTGCAGGAACTCAAAGCCTTGATGGACAGTGGCGCCCAAGATTACGTTCTTGTGGATGTGCGCAACCCCAATGAGTACGAAATTGCTAGGATTCCCGGCTCTGTTCTTGTTCCCCTATCGGAAATTGAAAATGGCTCGGGTGTGGAAAAAATCCGCAGTTTGGTGAATGGCCATCGCCTTTTGGTGCACTGCAAGATGGGGGGGCGCTCTGCCAAAGCCTTGGGCATCCTCAAACAGGCTGGCATTGAGGGAATCAATATCAAAGGGGGCATCAACGCTTGGAGTCAGGAAGTCGATCCCAGCGTACCCACCTACTAACCCAAGCTCGGGGGCAGGGCAGCGTAAGGGGATGTTGCGATACATGAACTTTCTTAAAGAGAAGCAGGCTGTCTCTCGCGCGATCGCCCGCCCTTGCCTAGAATAACCACTTAGGTCTGTGCCTGTGCGCGGACATGACGGAATGCTAGGGAAATAAAAATCATGGCAGAAGAACTGATTAAGCCATACAATGGCGATCCCTTTGTGGGTCACCTCTCAACACCCGTTTCTGACTCTGGCCTCGTGAAGACGTTTATTGGCAACCTACCCGCTTATCGTCAAGGCCTCTCCCCAATTCTGCGGGGCTTGGAAGTGGGTATGGCCCATGGTTACTTCCTCATTGGCCCTTGGGTCAAGCTTGGTCCCCTGCGGGACTCTGATGTAGCCAACCTAGGCGGCTTAATTTCGGGGATCGCCCTCATTTTAATTGCCACGGCTTGCTTAGCGGCCTATGGTCTGGTCAGTTTTCAAAAGGGGGGCAGTAGCAGCGATTCCCTGAAAAGCGGTGAAGGTTGGAGTCAGTTCACGGCTGGCTTCTTTGTGGGTGCCATGGGGGGTGCCTTTGTTGCCTTTTTCCTCCTTGAAAACTTTGCTGTTGTTGATGGCATCATGACTGGCCTCTTTAACTAGAGCCTTGGTCACACTTTGCTTTTGATTACCCAGAAGGAGAACCGCTGATTATGATGGGATCTTATGCTGCATCCTTTTTGCCTTGGATTTTTATTCCCGTGGTCTGTTGGCTAATGCCCACGGTGGTGATGGGGCTGCTGTTTCTTTACATTGAAGGAGAAGCCTAAGCCGAGGGCTAACTTACCCAGATAAATACCAAAGAATTGAGAACTGGTTGGGAAATGTCCTGGCCAGTTTTTTTGCTAACTAGTTTTTGCTTGACTAGGTATCCTCAAGCTGCCGCACCACTGAGTCGTTTTTTCAGAGAATTCACCCGCCGTTGGGCGATCGCGTTGTTGGGGTCGTATTTCAGCGTGTGCTGATAGGCCTCAAGGGCTGGCTGGGGGAGGTTCTTCTTCTCATAGGCGTGACCTAGGTTGTTGGCTGCAGTCACATACGCCGGTTGATTTTTGAGGGCTTCTTTGTACTGGCGAATCGCCAAGTCATACTGCTCTTGCATGAAGTAGGCATAGCCAAGGGCATTGTAGATGGGGGCAAGACAGGTTTCGCCTTCGCTTTCAGCCGCCTTCAGGGCCTTTTGAAACAGGGGAATTGCCTGGCTAGCGAGTTTCTTAGTGAGGTAAATGCTGCCTAGCTCAAAGTATTCTTGGGTAGTGCCCGGTTCTTGCTTGAGTTTCCGTTGGAGGCGTGCCAAGCTAGACTCAATACGGCGGGTTTTAAGAATTTGTTTGACCACAAACCAAGCTGAGACGCCCAGTAGAATAATCAACACACTTAAATAAACCGCAGGTAAGGCATTCTCCATGATTGGTTTTATCCTCAATCAATTCCTTGCAAATTTCGACTTTATGCATTTATTCCTAGGTCTATGATAAACAGCGCTGACCCAGTTCCGCCTAGCAATCTTCCCATTGCCAGTTAGGGAGGACGTTAGGGATCTCTGGAGATAGCTGCTTCCTCTTCGTTTTCTTTAGGAGGTGTTGCAGCCACAGTGGGAATGGGTACAAGCGTTGGCGGCGCAGCTTCAGTTGCCCTTAGGGAGGTGGCATGAAGAGCTAATAATTGCTGCTCAAGGTCTTGGCTTGAGGCCAGCAGGCGCCTGAGGATTTGAATTAAGCGCCGTAAATCGGACTGAAAGGATGGATTGCTGGTTAGTTTAAGGAGGTCATTGGTGAGTTTCTGGGCATTGATGAATGTGGCCCGCGCGGCATCTAAGGTTTGGGCGATCGACAGCATAACGATAGGACTACTTAACGCCCCAGAGACTTTATTGAGATTGGCGGCTGCTTGGGCACCATTTTTAATTAGGGCATCCAAATTCGCTAGCAATTCCCCCTGCTCCAGTTGATTTGTCAGGGGGCGCAGTGCTTTGAGTGTGGTTCTCAACTCTCGGGCAGCACCGTCAATGTTGCGCAAAGTAGAGTTAATTGTATCGCGGTTCACTTCAACGATTTCACTGATTTGGTTGGCTGCACGAGTCACTGCTTGCGAGGCCGTGCCAAAGTTCCGTAGTTCAACACGGGCTTCATTACTGAGGGCGTTGAAGCTATCGAGGGCAGTGGTGACCTTTGTCAGGGATTGATCAGCACGGTTCACAACGCGGGTTGCCCCCAAAATGAGGGTATTGGCGTTGTTGATAAGGCCTGATTCTTCAAGGGCAGTGGTAAAACGAGTTGCGGCTCGCACCAAATCTTCTAGGCTGGCAGTGCGCACCCCGGTCACGCGATCGCCATTGCAGTAAACCACCGCTGGTTGGCACTTGGGGGCAAAGGCGGTGACATCCTTGGGAATCTCCGGTACCCGTTCCTTGGGGGTAAAGTCCAAGAAGGCCTGACCAATAAAGCCCGACTGGCGAATCTCCGGTACAGCACTCCGCGGAATCAACACATTATTGATGCGCACACTCACTTGGACACCATTGGCATCAAAACCAATGGCCGTGACTCGTCCCACCTGGACACCCCGATAGCGCACCTGTGTTCCCACTGTTAAGCCCGGTGCTGTGTCCAATTCCACCTCAAGGGTGTAGCTATTGGCACCGGCAAGGTGGCCCCGCAACCAGAGGAGGCCGACCCCCAATGTTGCTAAGCCCGCAAGGATAACCAGGCCCACCAAACTTTCCTGCACACGCCGTGACTGCATCATAGGGATAGATCACCGCAAAAAATTTTTGGAATCTATAGCAACTATAGTTTACTCTGAAGGCCTTGAATTGCTGCTTTTTGCCAGTGTTCTCCCCAAATCAGGGTGTGCATTTGCCAGTTGGGATCGGGTTGGGGGTAGTCTTGGCGGTAGTGACCACCGCGACTTTCCTCACGAAAGAGGGCACTTTTGAGAATTAAATAGGCAATATCCAAGAGATTGCGTAGCTCGCCCCATTCCCAAAGGGTGTCCTGCCCGGCTTGATTGCTGAGGGTGTAGGAGTAATTGGGGTCTAGTTCATGAAAGGCGATCGCAACTGGATGAGCCAGCAATTGTTGGCGCCATTCCTTCACTTGGGAAAGAGCGGCCATCAATGGGGGAGCATCGCGACAAATCCCTGCACTTTGCCACAGGAGTTCCCGCAACTCTTGGCGCCACTGACGAAAGCTCACTGGCTCAATTTCAAGGGATTTCTGGCCAACAGGGAACACTGCCAAGGGAAGGGGCTGAGGATCCAGGTGGGCAAGTTGAGCCGAAAAGACAAAACATTCCAAAAGGGAGTTACTGGCTAGGCGATTGGCACCATGGACACCAGTACTAGCTACTTCGCCAACGGCATAGAGGCCGGGAAGGCTGGTTTTGGCCTGTAAGTCGGTGACGACTCCCCCCATCCAGTAATGGGCTGCCGGAGACACCGGAATGGGTTGCTGCTCAACATCAATGCCCCACTGCCGACAGACAGCAATGATTTTCGGAAAGCGGTGGTGCAGGCGATCGCGGGGAAGGGGTCGTAAGTCTAGCCAGACATGGGGGGCATGGGTGTGCTGAAGGTGACGGTAAATGGCACGACTGACAATATCCCGGGGGGCCAGCTCGCCAGCAGGATGGTAATCCGCTACAAAGCGATGACCTGTGTTGTCAATTAAATGCGCCCCTTCACCCCGTACTGCTTCACTGATGAGAAATCGCGGTGCCCCCTCGACGGCTAGGGCAGTGGGATGAAACTGAAAAAACTCGACATCGCGAATGTGGGCGCCGGCTCGCCAGGCCATTGCCACACCATCGCCAGTACTGAGGGGGGGATTAGTAGTTTGGGCAAACACTTGACCGCCACCCCCCGTAGCGAGAATGACCGCCCCCGAGCGCAGCCACTGGAGCTGTCCCTGATGCAACAGACACACCCCACAGCATCGCCCCGACTCTAGCCACAGATCAAAGACAAAGCTATTGGGCAAAAGCGTGATATGGGGTGCAGCAGTCACCTGTTTGAGCAGTGTCGTAATTAGGGCTTGTCCGGTGGTATCAGCGGCATGGAGTACTCGAGGACGAGAATGGGCAGCTTCGAGGGTCAAAGCCGGGCGATCGCCCGCACGATCAAAGGCGACCCCCATTGCCAACAGGCGCTCCACCTGTGTCGGTGCCTGCTCAACCAAAAACTGGACACTCACTGGATCACAGAGACCAGCCCCCGCAGCAAGGGTATCTTGGGCATGGAGCGAGGGAGAATCCGTAGGATCAATGGCCGCAGCCATACCGCCCTGTGCCCAGCCGCTGGCCGATTGCTGGAGATCGGTTTTTGTGATCAGGCCAACGCGATAGGTGGCAGGAAGGGCAAGGGCAGCGCTGAGACCCGCAGCACCACTGCCAATGATTAAGACATCAAATTCAGAAGTTGCGGGAGTCAACGCTAACCCAAAAGCATGTTATTGCCAATACTGCTAACGAGGCTGACTACTTGTATAGTCCATTATTGTAGCGATCGCCCCCCTCAACGAGAGCCGTTTCCACCTCGGTGACGGTGAAGTGATCCAGGTTTTGGCGCAGAATTTCCTTTTGCCGTTCCGTTAGACCGGGGATGTTGAGGACATCTTCAACGGATTGATAGGGTGCATTTTTAACAATTAATTTAGCCAGAGTTGGATAGAGGCCGCGGTACTGGATGAAGGCGGCAATGTTGGTATTGTTGAGGTCAATTTTTTCGCCATAGGCAGTGCCGAGTTTCTCATCGACCACATTGACCAGTTCTTCCGCGGTGGATGCAGTTGCCGCCAAGGTTGGGGCACTCCAGTTGATCCAGCCCAACAGGCTAACGCCCACAAAGTAAGCCAATGCTAGCCAGCGGCCCAAACGTTGCATAATTCCTTTACCTCCCAAATCTCACAGGTCATTACCAAAAACAGCGGTTCATTAAGAATGAAAGCAAAGAACTGACCACATCGCACAGCCAGCGCAGGCGGCAGTCACCGATCGCCAGCAGGATGACAGAGGCACCTGAGGCATTACACCTACATATAGACCACTGTCTAGGCTGCCCCCTACAGGTGATTCAATCATACCAGACAGAAGCCGTCCCTTCATCGCCTTTTTCAAGGTGTTTAATGTAGGGTGTCTCTGCTTTTGAGGGCTTGGTCAAGGAAGGAATGCAGGTCATCAAAGGTGCCTACATAGGCAGGCACAGGGGCTTCATAGCCCTTCAGATTCAGGACTTGAAGTTGAAATGGCACAGGGGTTGGGCAAGATTGCACAAGGTAGTGGTAGGTGGTTGCTCCCATGGCCAAATCAGCGGCAATGGTTTTGGTGGCACTCTCAAGGCGAAAAGCAGCATTAACGGTATCTCCCAAAGCAGTGTAATCTGGGCGATCGCCACTTCCTGTATTGCCCACCATTGCATAGCCCGTATTCAAGCCAGAACCAATGCGCAATGGCCACGGCAAGGGATATTGCTGGTGCAGTTCTCCCGTCATGAGCCGTAAATCCTCTAAGGCAGAGAGGGTGTGGCAAATTTCTTGACAGCCAATCTCCTCGCTTTCGTGGATCCAAACTGCCATTACCGCATCCCCGATGTACTTGTCCACCCAGCTACCATATTGCCGAATAATTTCCCCTGCCCGATGAAACCACGTGCCAATGAGTTCCGACAGCAGCTCCTCTTCTAACTGCCGTGTGAGTTTCGTAAAGTCACGAATATCCACGACCAGAACCGTCAATAGGCGGCGGACATGGAGAAGGGCCGTGGAGGAGCCTTCGGATTGCAGCAAAGACAAAGCGGCATTGTCGGCAAACAGGGGGGCAAAGGGTTCATTAAAAAAGTCGAGTTCCGTTTGGCCAAAGGTAATGCGATCGCCATTGTGCAGGGCAACGGGAATGCTGACGCGGCGACCGTTGACAAACGTGCCATTGCGACTGCCGAGATCAATGAGATAAAACTCCCCCTGTCCGAGGCGCTGAATCATGGCATGGTTCCGTGACATCCAGCGATCGCTGAGGACAATGGAATTGTCTTCACTGCGGCCAATTGTCCAGCAGTTCCCCCCCGTTAAGGGAAAATAACAAACCGTGTCCTCGCTCACCAGCGCTAGATGAGGTTCTGGAGGGGCCGGCGCTCCCGGATGAAGGACCTCAGGGACCCCGGGAATTTGCAAGAGGGCATGGCGCAGTTGATTAATAATTTGCTGCTGACGCAAAATAATCGCCACTAATTGTTGGGGAGGTAAGGTCTCTAGAATCTTCTTCTCAGGCAAGTCAAACGTCGGGTCAGCATCCATGGGGGGCAAGGCAGGAGAAAAATGTTGCATACCAATTCTTCATAGGTGCTAAAACCAAAAGCCGCTCATCTTGGGTTGCTTTTCCCCGACTAGACCGACGCGCAAATGCTTGAAAGCTTTAGCTTATAAGGCATGGATCCAATTTAGCAAAGGGGCTGGGGTTATCTCAATAGGAATAAGCCTTGACGCTGCTGCCTGAGATTACTGTGGGATCGCTGGCATTGATAGAGCGATCGCCAGAGGAAGCATTAGTCACTATTTGCCCTCGTAAAAATTATTAACCTTTCCCCTAGGGTTGGGTTGAGGCCCATCCGCTAAAATGATGGCAGCTTTGGGAGGGATTGCTCTCTCCGCGAATGCACTTTGACCTGTCTGCATTTGAGGACAACACTCCATGCGTCGATTGTTAGCCCTACTCCTTGTTTTGACCCTGTGGCTAGGCTTTACCCCCCTAGCTTCTGCTGACGTGGCCGGACTCGTTCCTTGCAAAGATTCCCCGGCATTTCAAAAGCGGGCCGCTGCTGCCGTCAATACCACCGCTGATCCCGCCTCCGGCCAAAAACGGTTTGAGCGCTACAGCCAGGCCCTCTGTGGCCAAGATGGCTTGCCCCACCTTGTTGTGGATGGTCGCCTCAGCCGCGCCGGTGATTTTCTGATTCCCAGTGCGCTGTTCCTGTATATTGCCGGCTGGATTGGCTGGGTGGGTCGCGCCTACTTAATTGCCGTGCGCAACAGCGGTGAGGCCAACGAAAAAGAAATCATTATTGATGTCCCCCTTGCCATTAAATTTATGCTTACGGGGTTTGCCTGGCCTTTGGCCGCCCTCAAGGAGCTGGCAGCGGGTGAACTCACCGCCAAAGACAATGAAATCACTGTTTCTCCTCGCTAACTTCACTGCCGTTGACTGTGATGAAGGACAACGTACCATGAAACATTTTTTGACCTATCTTTCTACTGCGCCCGTGCTGGCCGCCATTTGGATGACGATTACCGCTGGGATTTTGATTGAATTTAATCGCTTCTATCCCGACTTGCTCTTCCATCCCCTCTAAGTGAACCCTTAACTTTTGAACAAACTCGGTCTAAGGGTGGAACAGTGTTCTGCCCTTTTTTTGTCGCGATCGCGCAGTGCACCCTAGGTGTTCGCCCCCAAAGACTATAAAATAGTTGTTTGTCCTAAAATAGCAGCCGTAGCCACTAGCGCTGACGCTTGCTGTTAATCCGTATACACTGAAAGAGGATCCCCATGGCAAAGCGGGTGCAAGTTGTCTTGAATGAAACCGTCAATAAACTCGGGCGAATGGGTCAAGTCGTCGAAGTCGCCCCCGGCTATGCCCGTAACTACCTATTTCCGAGGGGGATTGCCGAGCCAGCAACCCCCAGTGCCCTACGGCGGGTAGAGCGGCTCCAAGAAAAGGAACGGCAGCGCCTTGCTGAACTCAAGGTCGTTGCTGAAAAACAAAAAGCCACCCTGGAAAAACTGGCCACTATTACCATCTCCATGCCTGCGGGTGAAAAAGATATGCTCTTTGGCAGTGTCACGCCCAAGGATGTGGCCGAGGCAATCCAGGCCATCACGGGCGAAACCGTTGACCGTCGTGACATAGTTCTGCCGGAAATTCGTAAATTGGGCACCTATGCCGCTGAAATCAAGCTCCATCCCGAAGTGAGTGTCAAACTCAATATTCAAGTTGTTCCCGACTAGGGCGAACCTATCTAATGGTTCAGGAGCCGAGTTTTCAGCTTGATAGTGAACTGATTCCCCCCCAGAACCTCGAAGCCGAAGAGTGGATTTTGGGGGGTATTCTCTTAGATCCGGAAGCCATCAACCGGGTGGTGGATATTTTGCCGGTTGAGGCTTTTTACCTCAGGGCCCACCGCGAAATCTATCGGGCGATGGTTTCTCTCCACAGCCGCGGCAGCCCTACGGATCTGCTGTGTGTCACTGCTTGGCTACAGGATCAAGAGCTATTAGAGAAAGTGGGTGGACAGGCCAAACTGGCAGAATTAGTAGAACGGACGGTCAGTGCCATTAACATTGATCGTTACGCCCTCTTGGTCAAAGAAAAGTATCTGCGCCGCAAACTCATTGAAGCGGGCAACCAAGTGGTCAAGCTAGGCTACGATACCAGCCTTTCGTTGAATACCATTTTGGATCGCGCTGAACAGCAAATCTTTAGCGTTACCCAGGATCGTATTCAGCAGGGATTGACACGCACCGATGAGATTCTTACCCGTACCTTCGCGGAATTGGAGCAGCGGGCGATCGGCAATATTCAGCCGGGTTTATTCTGCAATTTTTATGACCTGGACAACCTGACCCAAGGCTTCCAGCGATCGGACTTGATTATCATTGCCGGGCGACCTTCTATGGGTAAGACGGCGATCGCCCTCCAAATTGCCCGCCGCATTGCTGAAATTCACAATCTGGGGGTGGCCATCTACAGCCTTGAAATGTCTAAGGAACAACTGGTGCAACGGCTCCTGGCCAGTGAAGCCCGCATTGACAGCAACTATTTACGGGCGGGGCGCATCAGCCAACACCAGTGGGAACCTCTGAGTCGGGCGATCGGGATTCTCTCGCAACTGCCCATCTATATTGACGACACCCCAAATCCCACCCTTGGGGAAATTCGCTCCACTGCCCGCCGACTCCATGCCGAGCATCCCAATGGTCTCGGCCTCATTTTGATTGACTACCTGCAACTGATGGGCGGCGAAGAAACCAGTGAAGGCCGCGTCCAAGAACTCTCCAAAATTACCCGCTCCCTCAAGGCCCTGGCGCGGGAACTCAATGTTCCCGTCATTGCCCTTTCTCAACTCAGCCGCAGCGTTGAATCGCGGCAAAACAAGCGTCCCCTGATGTCGGACCTGCGGGAATCGGGATCGATTGAGCAGGATGCTGACCTCGTCATTTTGCTGTACCGCGATGATTATTACAATCCCGACACCCCCGATCGCGGGATTTGTGAGCTGTTGATTGCCAAACACCGCAATGGCCCTGTGGGCACAGTGAAGCTGCTCTTTGACCCTCAATACACCCGCTTTGAAAACCTTGCCCGCGATTAGTCAAGGGGGCACAGTGTTCTGCTTTTTCCTCACCGAGGTTCGGGATCAATGGGATTGACGCCTACCTATGCTGGGGGCAAGTTCCGATCGCGCCAGCTCATCACCGAGGAGATTCCTGCCCGCATGGCGGCTGACGCCGCTTACCAGAATGCCCGCAAGAATTCCGACAAGCAGAACGCCCGCATCGAGCACGACAGGGCGCTTCAGCGGGTGATACTCGCGCTGCTCCAAGATGACTCCGAGCTGTTTAAGCAGTTCAGCGACAACGAGTCGTTCCGGCGCTGGCTTGCGGATACGGTGTTCGGACTGACCTACGGCGAACGCTGGGGAAGTCTACCAAGAACATACCGGCCCATGAGATAATACAGGAATTCTTTGTCAAGCATTGCCCGGGACAAGAAGAACGGGCGTTTTCGCGATCGCCGCGGCCAGGTGCTATTCATAGACGCGCGCAAGATGGGGGCATAGTGGTGGACAAGGCCGCCTTTGAACAGGACGAGTTGTTACAAGGCTGGTTCGTCCGGAACCTGCAAATCGTTGGAGAGGCGGCGCGGGCTCTGCCCGAGGACGTGCGTGCGCTGGCGCCGGAGATCGAATGGCCCAAGATCATCGGCATGCGCAACGTGCTCGTTCATGGGGACTTCGAGATTGATACCCAGATGTCTGGCAGGCGGCGAGTCGGGATGCCCTCGCGCTCAAGCCTCGCATCGAGTGGCTCTTGCAGCGCCTGGAGGAACAGCGATGAGGCCGGTCCGCGCTGCCCGCAAGCAGTGGCCGGAAGCCCGGCAGCTGGAGGAGACGATATGGAATAACCTGAAGGAGCTGGGGTGTGACGGTTAACGAGCTGGTCAAGGCAAAGCGCGAAGAAATCCTGCGTATCACTGCCAAATATGGCGCACATAATGTGCGCGTGTTCGGCTCTGTAGCCCGCGGCGAGGCAGATGAGCAAAGCGACATTGATCTTATTGTCGAATTCGAGCCTGAACGCAGCCTGCTGGATCATGCAGCGCTTTGGCTCGAACTGCAGGAGCTTCTCGGCTGCAAGGTGGATGTGGTGAGTGAACGCGGCATCAAGCCCCGCATTCGGGAGCGGGTGCTAAAGGAGGCTGTGCCGCTATGAGGGACCCGAAGGAGCGACTCAGAGACATCCTCGATGCCATCGCCCGAATCGAGCGCTACGCCTCCCGCGGCCGCGAGGCTTTCGAGCACGACGAGCTGATCCAGGTCTGGATATTCCACCACATTCAGATCATCGGTGAGGCGGCAGCCAAGCTCGGCCGCGACTTTCACAAGGTACACCCAGAGGTACCGTGGCCGCAGATCGTTGCCATGCGCAATGTGCTGGTTCACGAATACTTCGGCATAGACCTCGGGGAGGTATGGAAAACCGTGGAGCGGGATCTACCGGCTTTAAAGCTCGCTATCGAGCGGCTTTTGCAGCGGTTAGAGGAACAAAGATGAGGCTGGTGCGCGTGCTTTACAATCAGCCAACCGAGGCTACTCAGCTAAACAGGGCCAGCCAGAAAAACCTCAAGGAGCTTGGGCATGGCGGGTAAACGAAAAAAGCCAAAGCAGAGAAACTTCTCTCTGGAAGAGGCGCAGGCTCGCATCCCAGCTACGCCGAGCGTTTCCACCGCTAGAAAGTGATCACCTGTTGTGGGAGGGTTTGATATGGAAAACGGCCAACTGACTTGGATCACCAATTTCATTTGGGGTATTGCCGACGATGTGTTGCGCGACCTCTACGTGCGCGGCAAGTACCGTGACGTCATTCTGCCGATGACCGTCATCCGCCGACTGGATGCAGTGCTGGAGCCCACCAAGCAGGCGGTGCTCAAGATGAAAGCAACCCTTGACCAAGCTGGCATCACGAACCAGGATGCTGCTCTGCGACAGGCTGCCGGACAGGCCTTTTACAACACCTCGAAGTTCACCCTGCGCGACCTCAGGGATCGAACCAAACGCCAGCAACTGGATGCCGATTTTCGCGCCTACCTCGATGGTTTCTCGCCCAACGTGCAGGAGATCATCGCCAACTTCGAGTTCCGCAACCAAATCCCCCGCCTGGCCAGAGCCGACGCCCTGGGCACGCTCATCGAGAAGTTCCTCGACCCGTCCATCAACCTGAGCCCCAACCCTGTTTTCAACAGCGACGGCACCGTCCGCCTGCCCGGTCTCGACAACCATGCCATGGGCACCCTCTTCGAGGAGCTGGTGCGCCGCTTCAACGAGGAAAACAACGAAGAAGCGGGCGAGCACTGGACCCCACGCGACGCCGTGCGGCTGATGGCCCGGCTGATCTTCGAGCCAATTGCCGACCGGATCACCGATGGCACCTACCTCCTCTACGACGGCGCCTGCGGTACCGGTGGAATGCTCACCGTGGCCGAGGAAACCCTGTTGCAATTGGCGAAAGAGCGTGGCAAACAGGTCTCGGTGCACCTTTTTGGCCAGGAGATCAACGCCGAAACCTACGCCATCTGCAAAGCCGATCTGTTGCTCAAGGGCGAAGGCGAAGCCGCCGACAACATCGTTGGCGGGCCGGAGCATTCGACCCTATCCAACGACGCCTTCCCCGGCCGCACTTTCGACTTCATGCTCTCCAATCCGCCCTACGGCAAGAGCTGGAAGAGCGACCTCGAGCGCATGGGCGGCAAGGCCGGCATCAAAGATCCGCGCTTTGTTGTGCAGCATCAAGGCGAGGAGCTTTCGCTCATTACCCGCTCGAGCGACGGCCAGATGCTGTTCCTGGTGAACATGCTCTCCAAGATGAAGCACGACACACCGCTCGGCAGCCGCATCGCCGAGGTGCACAATGGCTCATCGCTGTTCACGGGCGACGCCGGCCAAGGCGAGAGCAACATTCGCCGCTGGATCATCGAGAACGACTGGCTCGAGGCGATCGTCGCCCTGCCGCTCAACCTGTTCTACAACACCGGCATTGCCACCTACGTATGGGTGCTCACGAACCGCAAGCCCGAGCACCGCAAAGGCCGCGTGCAGCTCATCGATGCCACCCAGTGGTACAAGCCCCTGCGCAAGAACTTGGGCAAGAAGAACTGCGAACTGTCCGAAGAGGACATCCGCCGCATTGTGGACACCTTCCTCAAATTCGAGGAGACCGAGGAAAGCAAGATTTTCCCCAACGCGGCCTTCGGCTACTGGAAGGTTACGGTGGAACGCCCCTTGCGCTTGAAAGGCATCGACCCCGAGCGCGTTTACAGTCCCAAGGAGATCAAGGCGCTTCGGGACAAGGCCGAGCGTGCTGAAGATGCGCCGCCGGTGATCAAGAAGATTCACAAACCCGGCACCGCGCCCGATCCTTTGCGCGGGCTGTTTGAGGTTGTCATCGGTGGCAAGCCGCGCGTGGTCGAGTACGAGCCGGACACGGAGCTACGCGACAGCGAGCAGATCCCGTTCCTCGAATGCGAGGCTTGCCACGAGCCTGGGTACCTGCCAAGCCCCGACGATCAACGTGTAGCCATCGAGGCCTTTCTTCGCCGCGAAGTCTTGCCCTACGCACCAGACGCCTGGTACGACCCTGAAAGCGTCAAGATCGGCTATGAGATCAACTTCAATCGCTATTTTTATAAACCCAAAGCCCTGCGGCCCCTCGAAGACATCCGTGCCGACCTTTTGGCGGTGGAGAAGGAGGCGGAGGGGTTGTTGGCGGAAATTTTAGGAGGACAACCATGAGAATCCAACGCCTAAG
>NZ_DVDW01000008.1:0-16102 GCF_015296045.1 Thermosynechococcus sp. M3746_W2019_013
CCAACCCCATGAAAACTTTGTCTTCCCAGAAGAGGTACTCCCCCGTGGTAACGCTTTGTAGGGCGTAAGCAATCCTAGCCTTGAGTGTCCCTCCCCACTGGGGAGGGATTTTTTATGTCAAGGGAATAGGGGAAGTTCGTTAATAGACTTCCCCTGTTGATCTTTGGCAGAAAGGAGGGGTTCACCGTCAATTGGCCAGGTAATGCCAATGGTGGGGTCATTCCACAGCAGCGTATATTCATCCCCGGCATTGTAGTAGTCGGTGGTTTTGTAGAGGACTTGTGCCTTTGGGGATTTTACCCAGAAGCCATGGGCAAAGCCAGGGGGAATCCACAATTGCTGGAAGTTTTCGGCCCTCAGCCATGTTCCCACCCATTGCCCCCAGGTGGGTGAAGAGCGCCGCAAATCAACGGCCACGTCAAAAATTTCCCCCTCGATGACCCGAACGAGTTTGCCCTGGGGGTGTTGGCGCTGGTAGTGGAGCCCTCGCAAAACGCCCTGCTGAGAGGCGGAATGATTGTCTTGAACAAAGTTTACCGCCAAGCCTGTGGCCGCCATAAAGGCTCGTTGATTAAAGCTTTCCAGGAAAAAGCCGCGTTGATCTCGAAAGACAGGGAGTTCCAAAAGCAGAACGTCAGCGATCGCCAGCGGTTGTACCTTGACCATGGATTCCTCCTGTCACTTCTGCCCAAACTTGCAAGAGATATTGGCCGTAGCTACTTTTGCGCAGGGATTGTGCCAGTTCATAAAGTTGCGCCGGTGTAATGTAGCCCTGATGTAGGGCAATTTCTTCTAAGCAAGCAACTTTCACCCCCTGTCGTTCCTCTAGGGTGCGAATAAAGCTACTGGCCTGTTGCAGCAGATCATAGGTACCGGTATCGAGCCACGCATAGCCGCGTCCGAGTAATTCCACCTGCAGTTGTTCCTTTTCTAGGTAAAGGCGGTTGAGGTCAGTAATTTCCAGTTCTCCCCGCGCTGAAGGTTGCAGCTGAGCTGCCAAATCGCACACCTGCTGGTCATAAAAATATATCCCCGGCACGGCATAGTTGGACTTGGGCACTGCTGGCTTTTCCTCGATACCGAGAACGCGACCGCTGGCATCAAATTCAATCACCCCGTACTGTTGCGGGTTGGCCACCCGGTAGCCAAAGATCAGGGCGCCTTTGGTGAGTTGAGCCGCTCGGCGCAACTTCTCTGAAAGATCATGGCCGTAGAGAAGATTATCCCCAAGGGTCAGGCACACAGGTTCCCCCTGCAAAAATTCGCGCCCCAAAATAAACGCTTCCGCTAAGCCATTGGGCTGCGGCTGCACACAATAGCTGAACGATAGCCCCCATTGCTGACCGCTGCCAAGCAGTTTCTCAAAAAGAGAGAGGTGCTCTGGGGTGGAAATAATGAGAATCTCCCGAATTCCCGCCAGCATCAAGATGGAGAGGGGATAATAAATCATCGGCTTATCGTAGATGGGCATCAGTTGTTTACTGACCACCCGGGTTAGGGGATACAGACGCGTACCTGAGCCGCCAGCGAGAATAATTCCTTTCATGGGCAATGAGCGAGAACGCTGCCGTAGTGAGTGACCAGCCAAGCCCGGTAATCAGCAGTGCGGGCGGCTTCCACCCAATCTTGGTGGGCAAGATACCACTGTACGGTTTTTTCTAGGCCACTCCTAAAGGTTTCTTGGGGCTGCCACCCCAGTTCCCGCTGAATTTTAGTGGCATCAATAGCGTAGCGGCGATCGTGACCGGGGCGATCGCTCACAAAGGTAATCAAACTGCGGTAATTTAAGCCAGACCGGGGTACCAGGGTTTGCAGCAGATCACAGAGGGTTTGCACAACCTCAAGGTTAGGCTTTTCACAATTGCCGCCAATGTTGTAGGTTTGGCCCACCTGTCCCTTTTGCCAGACGGTATAGACCGCACGGCAGTGATCCTCAACGTAGAGCCAATCGCGCACATTTTGTCCGTCGCCGTAAAGGGGCAGGGGGTGCCCCCCTAAGGCTTGGCAGATCACTAGGGGGATTAGTTTTTCTGGAAATTGGTAGGGACCGTAGTTGTTGGAGCAGTTAGTGGTGAGGGTGGGTAGCCCGTAGGTGTGGTGGTAGGCACGCACCAGGTGATCAGAGGCGGCCTTTGAAGCAGCATAGGGGCTGTTGGGGGCATAGGGGGTGTCTTCTCGGAAAGGCGGATCTTCGGGGCCAAGACTGCCATAGACTTCATCGGTGGAAATGTGAATGAAGCGAAAGGCTTCCTGGGCCCCGGAGGGGAGCTGTTGCCAGTAGGTTTTAACTTCTTCTAGGAGATTAGCTGTGCCCACAATATTGGTTTGGATAAAGTCGCGCGGACTATTGATGGAGCGATCGACATGGCTCTCAGCCGCAAAGTGAATGACAGCGGCGGGCTGGAAGGTTTGCAACAGGTCCCGGACAAGGGGGCGATCGCCCACATCTCCCCTCACAAATTGATAATTGGGCAGTTGCTCCAGCATGGCTAGGGTACCGGGGTGACAGGCATAGGTCACTTTATCAAGGTTGAGCACCGCCCCCCAGCCCTCCGTGAGGGCAAGCCGCACAAAGTTGGCGCCAATAAACCCGCCGCCACCTGTTACCAAAATCTTGATCATGGGCACTAACACCACCAGATTTTGGCTTGCATCATACCAAGACGAGACACCTGTTCAAAAAAAAGAGGTTTACTAGAAATGAAGCTCCATATTTACTTAGGCGGATAACCATGGACAAATTTATGGCGGCAGCGATCGCTGAGGCAGAGCAAGGACTCAAAGAAGGTGGCATTCCCATTGGTTCCGTCTTGGTGCGCAATGGCCAAATCATTGGTCGTGGTCACAACCAGCGGGTACAGCGGGGCAGCCCAATTCTACATGCGGAGATTGATTGTCTGGCCAATGCCGGTCGCATCAGTTGCTATGAGGATACGGTGCTCTACTCAACCCTGATGCCCTGCTATCTCTGTGCTGGTGCTGTGGTGCAGTTTGGCATCAAAAAGGTGATTGCTGGTGAATCCCAGACCTTTGCGGGAGCACGGGAGTTTATGGAAGCCCACGGCGTTGAGGTGATTGACCTGAACTTGGAGCGATGCCAGCAGCTAATGCGTGACTTTATTGCCCAGTATCCCCAGCTCTGGTTTGAGGACATTGGCAAACTCACTGCCAAAGAAGCCTAGCAAAATTTAGGAGACAGGAATACGCGGCAAGCGGTTCTTGAAGCCACAGAGAATTTCCCAAGTAATTGTGCCGAGGGCTTCCGCCCAAGTTTCCACCGTCAGGCAGTCGCCGCCATCTTCCCCAAGGAGGGTTACCACATCCCCCTCCTGGAGCCCATCAATGTCACTCACATCAATCATCAGTTGATCCATCGTAATTGCCCCCACTTGGCGCACCCGTTTTCCCTGGACGAGGACTTCGAGCTTGTTGGAAAGAAGACGCGGCACCCCATCGGCATAGCCAATGCCAACAACGGCAATTTTCATCGGTTTAGGGGCAATGAATTGATGACCGTAGCTAACGCCTGTGCCAGCGGGAATCTCTTTCAAGAGGGTAATGCGCGATCGCACCTGCATGACGGGTCGCAGGGGCACTACATCCCGTAAATGGGACGCAGGATACACGCCGTAAAGGCTCAAACCAATGCGCACCATGTCGTAGTGGCTACTGCGGTTGGCCAATGTTGCTGCCGAATTGGCCATGTGACGGCGCACAGCACCTAAACCCAGGGCAGAAATTTGTTCCCATACCTGTTCAAAGTAGGCCTGCTGCTGCCGCATCAAACTGGCATCTGGATCATCGGCACTGGCAAAGTGGGAGTAAATCCCCTGAATGCGCAGGTGAGGTAGCCGCTGCACAAACTGCACAAAACCCACCGCATCCTGCCAGGGACAGCCCAAGCGAGACATACCCGTATCAATCATCAAATGGACATCAAGGGGTTCGCGCAGGCGATCGGCGTAGTCGGAGAAAATCAGGGCTTGCTTAGGTGTAGAGAGGGTAGGCTGCAGCTGCCACTCGGCCATCATCTGCACCTGGACGGGCAAATTGACGGATCCCAAGACCAAAATAGGCGCTGTAATCCCTGCCTGCCGTAGAGCAATCCCTTCCGGAATCGTTGCCACCCCTAGCCAAGTCGCACCGTGGGCTAAAACCGTCTGTGCTACAGTGAGTGCGCCATGACCATAGGCATCTGCCTTCACCACGGCTAAAAGTTCCGTTGTAGGTGCTAGCCACTGGCGCAAGCTGCGCGTATTAGCCGCCAAGGCTGCCAAATCAATTTCAATCCATGCGCGCTCACACTCATGGGAACTGGTGAGCTGTTCCTGACTGAGCATTGTTGTTCCTATCCTCACACCATAATTCCCCAGTAGGGGGTGACAAACCCTACAGCCACTGACAGTCTGTGATTCAATGTATATCACTCTATGTTCAGTCCTAGGGTCAACATTCGGTTCTTGGCAAAACCTGCTAGAGTAGCACTACAGCCCTTGCCAAGATATACAGTCCATCTAGGGGAGGCCTTTCTTCCCCAGAAGGGGGCTGGTGGTTTTGAGCGGGTTTCATTTCCGTAAAAAGGGCGGTAGATTGACTGTGGTTGCCCTCTTTCTGCACGGGGCAACGGCATTTTTGTTGGTGTGAGGTCGAGGTTCGAGTGGACAACTGGCACAAGATATCCCTAGGGCTCAATCCTCTGGGAGCAATTGGTGTGTTTGACAGTGGGGTGGGGGGCTTAACGGTTTTACAGGCACTCCAAAGCCTTTTACCCCAAGAATCCTTTCTCTACTTTGGGGATACAGCACGGCTGCCCTATGGGACTCGCCGCCGCAGTGAAATCCTCCAATATGTGCGGGAGATTCTAACGTGGATGCATTCCCAGGGGGTCAAGATGGCAGTGATGGCCTGCAATACCAGTTCAGCCCTTGCCTTGACACAAGTGCGCAGTGAGTTTTCCTTTCCGATCCTGGGTTTGATTGTCCCCGCTGCCAAAATGGCGGTCACGCTGGGAAAGCGTATTGGTGTTATTGCCACTCCCGCAACCGTTAAAAGTGGTGCCTATGCACGGGCACTTCAGGAACTCTCCCCCACCGTGGCGATCGCCCAAGTGGCTTGTCCTGAGTTTGTCCCCCTGGTGGAAAGCAATTGCCTAGAGGGCGATCGCGTCCATCGCATTGTTCGTCAAACCCTAAGCCCTCTATTGGAATTTGACCCCGATACCCTCATTTATGGTTGCACCCATTACCCCCACCTACGTCATGTGATTGAGCAGTATTTGCCCACAACGGTTCATCACCTTGATCCTGCCCATGCAGTTGCCCGTGCCGCCGTGGGCAAACTAGAGGCCATGAATTTGGCGACTCCCTGCCCCCAAGGCCAAGTGCAATTTTATGTCAGTGGGATACCCGAACAATTTGCCCAGTTAGCGAGTCAGTGGCTGGGATACTACCCAAGGGTAGAACATTTGCCCTTAAGTGTCTTAAGCCAATGCCACCCGCCCTTAGAGATAACCGTACCGCCACCAGCAGCCTCTGCGGTTGTTGCCAGCTAGGTGCCCTTGGGAATTTTGGCAGAATAGAACTGTGCCATCTGGCCGTGTTGTCTATTCACCCCCCTTGGAGGATTCCCGTGAGTAGTACCAGTAATTTTCAAGAGGCGATTCGCGAAGCGCGCAGTAGCACGGTTGTCGGTCCTAATGTTATTCGCAATGCCCTACCCTTTTTGGGCGGGGGTCTCATCCTCACCGCCATCGGCAGCTGGGGCGGTCTTGGGGTTCTCAGTGCCGCCCCCCAACTGTTCATGGCCACATTCATTGGGGCAATTATTGCTGAGCTGGTGCTCTTTTTTGTGGCGCAGGGAGCGGCTCGCAAAGGGAATAATGGGCTGGCACTGCCCCTGTTGGCCACCTACAGCCTCCTGTCGGGCTATACCCTTTCTGGTTTGATTGCGGTTGCCCTCAGTACAGTGGGCATTATGGGCATTATCATTGCCGCTGCGGGCTGTGGCATCACGTTTATGGCCGCTAGCCCTATTGGCTCGAATCTGTCGGAGCGCGATGGCTTTGCCCTTGCCAAAACGGTACAACTAGGGCTCATTGCCCTGCTGGTGGTGCTGCTTCTCCAGTTCGTCTTCAGCTTCTTTGGTGTCTTTACGCCTACGTTTCTGGAAATTGCGATTTCCGGCATCGGCGTGGTGCTCTTTGTGGGGGCTGCGGTGGTGGACTTCTTTGTGCTGCCCCGCACCTACCGCGACGATCAGTATCTCTCTGCTGCCCTTTCGATGTACTTGACCTACATCAACTTGTTTATCTTTATCCTGCGGTTACTGATTGCCCTCAATCGCAGTCGCTAGAAGTGCAGGTGACACTGGGCATGATCCCGTAGCAGATGGTCACAGAGAACCAGAGCCACCATTGCCTCAACCATCGGCACCGCCCGCGGGAGCACACAGGGATCATGCCGCCCTTTTGCGGCTAAAATTGTCTCTTCACCCGCTTGGTTCACGGTCTTCTGCGCTTGACCAATGGTTGCCGTGGGCTTAAAGGCTACCCGTAAAATAATGTTTTCACCATTGGAGATGCCCCCCTGAACCCCCCCGGAGCGATTGGTGCGGGTCCGAATTCGCCCCTGTTCATCGGTGTAGAACTCATCGTTGTGCTCTTGACCCGTGAGCAGGGTACCGGCAAAGCCAGAGCCAATCTCAAAGCCCTTACTGGCAGGCAGGGACATCACCCCCTTGGCTAGATCCGCTTCCAGTTTGTCAAAAACCGGTGAGCCCAAGCCCACAGGGACATTGCGAACCACACACTCAATGACACCGCCAATGGAGTTCGCCTGCCGCCGTACTTCGTCCACCAGGGCAATCATTTTTTCGGCGGTGGCGGCATCGGGACAGCGCATGATGTTGGCCTCAACGGCAGCGGCGGCAACGGTATCGGGATCCACAACCGCCTCAATATCCTTAACCCGCTTGACGTAGGCAATAATTTCCGTACCCGCCACCTGGGTAAGAATTTTGCGGGCGATCGCCCCCCCTGCAACCCGCCCAATGGTTTCCCGGGCCGAGGAACGCCCACCCCCTTGCCAGTTGCGAATACCGTACTTGGCGTCATAGGTGGCATCCGCATGGGAGGGGCGATAGACCTGCGCCATTTCCGCATAATCTTCAGGGCGAGTATCCCTGTTGCGCACCAGAATGGCAATGGGGGTGCCCAGGGTTTTGCCCTCAAAGACGCCGGAGAGAATTTCACAGCGATCGCGCTCTTGGCGAGGGGTCGTGAGACGACTTTGACCGGGGCGGCGGCGATCCAGTTCCTTTTGAATATCGACTTCCGAGAGTTCTAGCCGGGGAGGGCAGCCATCCACGACAACCCCCACCCCACCCCCGTGGGATTCGCCAAAGGTGGTGACGCGAAATAGATGCCCAAAGGTATTGCCCATACTGCTGTTCAACCCTACGATCTGCTTACCCGAAAGGCCATACCACAGCCACAGGTTTGACTGGCATTGGGATTGTGGAAGCGAAAGGCGCCCCCCATTAAGTCTTCAATGTAATCTACCCGCAAACCCCGCAATACCTCCGCCGCTTCAGCCGCGATCGCGATCGTCCAGCCCTGGGACTGGGTAAGCAAATCCGTCGGTTTAGGTTCAGCCACAAGAGCCAGATCATAGCGCCAGTCACCGCACTCACTGGGTTGTACCTGAATCCGCAGAATGGCTGCCAGGCCTCGACTAACGCCGTGGGCTTGGAGACGTTCCAACTCTTGAATAGCTGCGGGGGTCAATTCCACCATCTTGCACAAAACTAGGGGGAACCCTCAGTATACCGTGGTTTGAGGAGGTTGGTTAGAGCCGTCTTGGCGTTGGGGTAGTCAAATTGAAAGCCCACAGCCAGCGTCCGCTCCGGCAAGACCCGCTGCCCCTTGAGCACCACATCAGCCCCTTCCCCAAGCAGCAGTTGCAGCACTGGGGGGGGCACAGGCAACCACGCGGGGCGTTGCATCACCTCTGCTAATACACGGCAAAAGTCTACCATTCTCAGTGGCTCCGGGGCAGTGGCATTGTAAACCCCCTGCATTCCCCCGTGATCCACAGCAGTCAGAATAAGGCGCACTAAGTCCTGCTGATGAATCCAGGAAAACCACTGCTGACCAGACCCCAGAGGCCCTCCCAGATACCACTGAAAGGGCAATAGAAGCTTGGCCAGTGCTCCCTGCTCCCCAAGGACAATGCCAAAACGGAGAATCACTAACCGCACGCCTAAATCCGTGACCCCTTGGGCAGCGGCTTCCCAGTCCACACAGACCTTGGCTAGAAAATCATTTCCCGCAGCATGGGTTTCAACAAAGGTTTCTGTATCACTGGTGCCGTAGTAGCCAATGGCAGAGGTGGAGACCAACACCCGCGGTCGCTGTTGACATTGGGCGATCGCCTGTACTAACTGCTGCGTCCCTACCACGCGACTGTCGTAGATCTCCTGCTTGCGCTGAGCTGTCCAGCGGCCATTGGCAAGGGGTTCACCTGCCAAGTTAATGACTGCATCCGCCCCCTCAAGGGCAGAGAACCAATCCCCGGCGGCCTTGGGGGTGTAGCCCACCAGTTCCACACGGGGCATGCCAGCAAATTGCTTGGCGGCTTTCCCAGGGGAGCGTACTAGGGCAACTACTTGATCGCCGCGATCGCCGAGGGCTTTGATGACCTGCTGCCCCACAAATCCAGTAGCGCCGGTTACAACGACTCTCATAAATGCCTATCCATGGGTTGCGCTGGCGGTTTTTGCCTCAAGGGCTGCCACTACCGGTTGCCACTCTGGGCCGTAGCGCTGCCGTAGGGCTTGCCAAGCGGCCACTTGGCCTTCAGCATACTCGCCGGGTTTGCCCCACTGCAAAAAGGCACTGAGGACAGATTTTTCATTGCTATCGAGAAAGCGAATGGCATAGGTGGGAAAATTCCCCCGTTTGGCTTGCCCCTCCTCAAAGCGGATTTTGGCCACCTGATCCATATTCAGGTGAAACTCAAAGTCCTCGGTGTGCATATTGGCATAGCGCCCCTTGGGCAGTTCGGCATAGAAGATCTTGGTGAGGGGCGATCGCACCTCCAAAACCGCAACATCATTGGTGACGACAAGGCGCAGTAGCCCCAGTTGCTCGCAATCCCTGAGGAATTGCTGGAAGGAGGGAGAAGAATTGGACATTGTTGGTGCATCAGCTATGAACGCTTCTTCCACTGTGACGCACAGGGGATGCCGATGCAAGCCTACCGAGTGAGCTCTCTATTTTGCCTGAGCCAAGTGCAGCACAACTCCCAGACCCGCCCCCATATCCTCTGGAGTGACCTTACCATCGTGGTTGGCATCGAGGGCATCAAAGACTGCATCGGTGCCGAGCCACTCTTCGCGGGTAATAATGCCATCGCCGTCAAGATCATAAACATGGAAGAGTTCTTCAGCAGCATGGGTGAGGGTTGCTTCCCCCTCGATACGGGCCAGGTGCCGGCTCAGGAGATCTTCAAGGGTTTCCAGAGCTTTGGTAAAGCCTTTAATCCCTTCCTCGAGTTTTTCACTGGCCATCTCATCAGCCGCGTGCATCTTGCGGAAGGTGGCCTCATCCATGGGAACTTTTTCAATGTCGAGGGTGGCAGCGATCGCCGGATCCAGCTTGCGCTTTAGCTCGCCCCTCGTGTTTTGCAGCTCTTGCAGCAGGGCCGGTGAAATCGTCAACAGATCACAACCTGCCAGTTCAATAATTTCGCCAATGTTGCGGAAGCTGGCCCCCATCACTTCCGTGGGATAGCCAAATTTCTTGTAGTAGTTGTAGATTTTGGTGACGGAGATCACCCCCGGATCCTCAGGCCCCGGATACTCAGCACGGCCCGTTTTTTTCTTGTACCAGTCGAGAATGCGACCCACAAAGGGGGAAATCAGTGTCACACCCGCCTCAGCGCAGGCGATCGCCTGATGGAAGCCAAACAGCAGTGTTAAATTGCAGTGAATGCCCTCTTTCTCGAGAATTTCAGCAGCGCGGATACCTTCCCAGGTGGAGGCAATTTTAATCAGCACGCGATCGCGCCCCACGCCGGCGGCTTCGTATTGGCCAATCAACTCCCGCGCCTTTTCTACCGTCGCTGCCGTATCGTAGGAGAGCCGCGCATCCACTTCCGTTGAGACCCGACCGGGGATAATCTGCAAAATTTTCAAGCCAAAGGCCACCGCCAAGCGATCCACAGCAAGGGAGACAATCTCGCGGGGAGTGGCACCAGACCCCAAATCCGCTTTGGCTTGGCGCAGGGTTTCATCCACAATGGGCTGGTACTCCTTCATTTGGGCAGCAGCAGTAATCAACGAGGGATTCGTGGTGGCATCGCGGGGGGTAAATTTTTGGATGGCGAGGATGTCTCCCGTATCAGCGACCACCACGGTCATTTGTCGCAACTGTTCCAGCAAGTTCATGAGACAGGTCTCCCAAACGTGTCCCTTTCATTATGGTTCGCCCACCCAAGGGTAGGGGAAAGCGCCGTAACAAAGCGCAATATGTCATCTTTAGGCTCCCTAGGGGGCTCTAGGTGCAATCGCTGAGGGACCAACCTTGTGCCTCCACCCGCGATCGCCAATGCTGCCAGTGCTGCTGAAGTTCCTGACCCGTTTCGGGAGTATTGAGGTGATTGCGCCAAAGAATCAGGGCATCTTCTGGGGGGTTGTCGTAGTAGTGGGGACGCCGTCCAACCAGCTCAAAGCCAAAGTGCTGATAGAGGCGTTGGGCCGCTTCATTGCTAGCCCGTACTTCCAAAGTTGCCCACTGGCGATCGCCCCCCTGGTGCCCCAGTTGCAAGAGCCGACACAGGAGTAAGCCCGCCAAACCCTGTCGCCGGCACTGCGGATGCACCATCAACAGCACCAGGTGCAATTCATCGGCAATTCCCCAGCTCACACCACAGCCCCACACCTGATCAAGGGTGGCCACCACCAGCAGCGTATGGTGGGAATTTTCCAATTCACGGGCATAGCCTTGGTGCGACCAAAAGCCCCCCAGACACACCTGATCCAGTTGAACAATGCTATCTAAATCCTTAATCGTTGGGCGTCGTAATTCTAATTGCCCCATGGCCGTTGCCTGCAAGGGAGAGTGCTATCATGCAGAGGAAATGGTACCGTGTCGTAGCGCTATGGCAGAAGAAACGCCCACGCAAGCTCCAAAGAAAGAAAAGCCTCCCGCCATTGAGGATAAACCCTTTGCTGAGTTTATTCACGAGGCTTTTTTACCTGCTCTTAAGAACGCCCTCAGCGCCAAGGTGGGGGATGTGACCCTGCGTCTAGAGGACAATACCGTGATTGGTGAGTGGAGCAAGGGAATGTATCAGTTTCGCCTCTACTTCCTAGAGGGGAATATCCAAGGACCGAAGGCCTTTGTCTGTAGCAGCGGCGGCATTGCCCCCAGCACCATTGAACCCTTTTTGGGGGATGAGCGCAAAGTGACACTGGATCTCCTGGTCTTTGGGGTCATGCAGCGCCTGAATGGCCAAAAGTGGCTGGGAGGAAATTAGGCGGTGGCAACTGCTGTGCGCGTGGGCGATCGCGCCCCTGACTTTGAACTCACGGCCGCCGATGGCCGCAGGCTGAAGCTCTCCGACTTTCGTGGCAAAAAGAACGTTGTCCTCTACTTTTACCCAGCTTCAGAAACCCCCGGCTGCACCATTCAAGCCTGTGCCTTTCGCGATGCCTACAGCATCTTTCAAGAACTGGGTGCCGAAGTAATTGGCATTAGTGGCGATTCTGTGGCCCGACAGCAGGACTTCCAGAAAAATCACCAGCTCCCCTTTCTTGTCCTTAGTGATCCCGACAACAAGGTTCGCCAGCAGTATGGTGCCTCTTCTCTATTTGGCCTCTTTCCCGGCCGGGTCACCTATGTCATTGACAAGGAGGGCGTGGTGCGCTACGTTTTTGACTCCATGCTCAACTTCAAAGCCCACGTGGACGAGGCGCTCAAGATTTTGCGCCAGTTGTGAAAAAAAGGAGCGATCGCCATCACCACCCCAGCGTAACTGAGTTCACTGCCCAGGCCTACTCCCTAGGGCTACGCTAGAGCCATGATTCTTAGGAGTTTGGCCATGCGTTCCTGCCTTGCCCTTGTGCCTGCGGTGACCTTCTTTTTATTGCCCCTTAGTTTTCTCAGCCTTGCCCAGGGAACACCCCCTGTGGTTAACCAACATTCCAGTCTTGTGGCGCGGCTGCGGGCGAATTTGCCAAACCGTGGTGTTCCTGGCAGTCGCTTTGGTGGAGCAACCCGTGGTGCCTGTGTCACTGGTAATGAACGTTTAACCGCCCTGCTTCCCGATACTCATTTTGGCCAAACCGCTGTGGCTGCCCCCACTCTCTTTGTTTTTGTGCCTAAGAGCAAAGCCACCCAAGGGGAAGTGACGATTGCGGATGCTGAGCAGCGTCCCCTAGCAACAATGGTCGTGAATCTGCCCACTGAACCGGGGATTCTGGCACTGAGGCCCAATGTGCAACTCCAAGCTGGCCAAGACTACCGCTGGACCTTTACCCTGCTGTGTGGTGCTGATGCCGATGATCCCTCCGCTTTTATCTCTGTCAGTGGGGTGATTTCACGGGTGCAGACCGCCACGGATGTGGCCAAGAAACTTCAGGGCAAGAGTGGGAGCGATCGCCTTGGGGCAGCAGTTGATGCGGGCCTTTGGTACGAAACCTTGGCGATTTTGGCCGAGCTGCAGGGGAATGCAGTCACGCGGAATCTAGCCCGCAGCCAATGGGTCGCCATATTATCTGCCGTTGGTCTCGGGAGTATTGCTCAAGCGCCCCTAGTACAATAAAAGTGAATGAGTTAGCGCGGTGGTTGCGGGAGTCTGCCACTCCTGAGGAAAGTCCGGGCTTCCGAAAGACCAAGCTTGCTGGGTAACGCCCAGTGCGGGTGACCGCGAGGAAAGTGCCACAGAAATATACCGCCGATGGAGGGAAACCTCACAGGCAAGGGTGCAACGGTGCGGTAAGAGCGCACCAGCAACATCGAGAGATGTTGGCTCGGTAAACCCCGGCTGGAAGCAAGGCGTGCTAGCGCTAAGGAACCAGGGTTGGTCTTTTCCCCAGTTCTTTGCTAGCCAGAACCGCTAGAGGCACTTGGTAACAAGTGTCCCAGATAGATAACCACCCTTTGAACAGAACCCGGCTTACGTCTAACTCATTCATTGACCCTTTCAAGTAGGATCTTGAGAATTCCCTTGTGAGGATGCGCCCTTGAGTCTTTGCCCCTCTTGTCTGGATCCTCTATGGTGAGGCTGGGTTATCTTGGCCCAGTGGGCACCTATAGTGAAGAAGCGGCTCAAAGCTACGCCCACTGGCACCGGGGAGAAGCCCTAAGGTTAGTTCCCGTGGCAACGATCGCTGGCTGTCTTGAGGCCTTGGCGGCGGGGGAGTTAGATTTAGCCCTAGTGCCCAGCGAAAACTCCGTGGAGGGCAGTGTCAACATCACCTTGGATTCCCTGTGGCGATTGGATACGCTCCACATTCAGCACGCCTTTATCCGCCCCATTGTCCATGCCTTCATTGCCCAAACCACAGATTTAGCCCAAATTCAAGCGGTCTATTCCCATCCCCAAGCTCTAGGACAGTGCCAGGGCTGGTTGCAAGCTTATCTTCCCCAGGCTCGCCAGTGTCCCGTGACCTCCACTGCCGAAGGGCTGCAATATGTGGCACAGTCGGATCGGGTGGGGGCGATCGCCAGCGTGCGGGCAGCCCAACTCCATCAATTGCCCATTATCGCCACCGAAATCCAGGACCTTCCCGACAACTGCACGCGGTTTTGGGTGGTGAGTCGCCAACAGGGAGAAGGCTGGCCACAGCCGGGGGATACCCACACCTCCATTGCCTTTAGCCTCAAGGCCAATGCCCCCGGTGCCCTACTCAAGGTGCTGCAACTTTTTAGCGATCGCCAGATTAACCTCAGTCGCATTGAATCGCGCCCCAGCAAACGTGCTCTAGGGGATTATCTCTTCTTTGTTGATCTAGAGGTGAATGGTCGCCCCGATGTGGTGGCTGATTGTCTGCTGGCACTTAGGGAGGCTACAGATGTGCTGAAAGTCTTTGGTAGTTATCAATTTCTCGACCTCGGAGAATAAACTAGCCATGCGTATCGGTGTCCCCAAGGAAATCAAGGATCAAGAATTCCGCGTCGGTCTGACGCCAGCGGGAGTGCAAAGTCTGCGGGAGCGCGGCCATGAAGTTCTCATTGAAAGTGGCGCGGGGGTGGGTTCAGGCTTTCTCGATGAGGCCTATATTGCCGCAGGTGCCCAAATCGTGGCTACGGCTCAAGCAGCTTGGGAGGCCGAACTGGTGGTCAAAGTCAAGGAACCCTTGCCCTCGGAGTATCGCTATTTGCGTTCTGGCCAACTACTCTTTACCTACTTGCACCTTGCCGCCAGTCGTGAACTAACGGTGGCGCTTCTGCAATCGGGGACAACAGCGATCGCCTACGAAAGCGTTGAAGAAACGCACCATCACCAACGCAGCTTCCCGCTGCTAACCCCCATGAGCATGATTGCCGGTCGCTTGGCGGTGCAGTTTGGGGCCCGATTCCTAGAGCGTACCGAAGGGGGACGGGGAGTACTCCTGAGCGGCATTCCGGGGGTGCGGCCGGGGCGAGTGGTCATTCTGGGGGGCGGTGTCGTCGGCACAGAAGCCGCACGGATGGCCGTGGGATTGGGGGCACAGGTGAGCATTCTCGATATCAATGTCGAGCGCCTCAAGTACCTAGAAACCCTCTTTGGCGCACGGGTAGAGTACCTCTACAGCAGTTCTCATGTGATTGCTGAGCGATTGCCCGCAGCGGACTTAGTGATTGGTGCTGTTCTGGTGCCGGGTCAGCGTCCTCCCTGTTTGGTGCCCAAGTCCCTTGTGCAAAGGATGCAGCCCGGAGCAGTCATTATTGATGTGGCGGTGGATCAGGGGGGCTGTGTGGAAACACTGCGACCCACCACCCATTCCAACCCCACCTATACCGCCTTTGGTGTGGTTCACTATGGCGTGCCCAATATGCCGGGAGCGGTGCCTTGGACAGCAACCCAAGCCCTGACGAATAGCACCCTGCCCTATATCCTTTGCCTCGCCGATCATGGCGATCGCGCCCTCGAGCTCTCCCCTGCTCTTGCCAAGGGTTTAGTGGTCAAGCAGCACCATTTAGTCCATCCCGATGTGCAGGTTGTCTTTCCTGATCTGTAGGGGGTGGATCAAGCACCTCTGGATTCAAATATTCTCCTAGCTCAGGAATTTTGCCCAATCCAGACACCATCAGCCTTAAGGCTAGCAGATTTGTGAGGTGCTTGAATTTCCCTGAAACCCAGTTCTACAGAGGAATTGAGCCCCTAGGAAGTCACGGCTCTAAAATTTTACAGAAACAAAATAATAATCTGGACTAGGTGCTTGCAAATGGGTTGTGCTACAGTTGTCCTACCTAGCTACCTAGAGAGGACTTTCTAGGGGGGCTCTGGCTGGACTGCCCTTATAGGTCCCGCTTTCATTTGGCTTGACGTCAGCTTTAGATCATTAGATCAAATGTCTGGTCAGATCAAATGTCTGGTCGAAGGTTGAATTGATAGAAAACACCATCAGACTGGAAGAACGATGTCTCTTTTGCCCTTGAAACGTCAGATGAGTGTCAATCCCCTCAAATAAGGTGCTGTCCTGAGTTTTTTAGCGTTCGAAAAAGTGGAGATGTCCACCCTAATCCCTGAATGATTCAAGCGATCAAATAAGGCTCTCATGCTGCTTAACCCTTGGTCGAGCATCTAGGTCAACCAGATTTTGAAGAACAGTTGAGAATTTAGGACGGGGTAGTCACCAGCGCTGAGCTGTTTGAGAATAGACTTGACAAGAATTGCAAAGGATACCATCGTAAATTCACTGTTTTATCTTCGTCTTCGACACACGAGACCTGTATTGCCCTGGATGGATTGTGTTATGACTGCCAATAATTGCCAATAATTAAAGTTAAAGCAACAGGGCGCTGCTATCGGTGCTGATGCCAGTATTCAATGCCGAAGCCTATGGGGGCAGCGATCGAGTGTGCTGGGAGCGCCTCCAGCCGAATCAATGGAAA
>NZ_DVDW01000043.1:0-15664 GCF_015296045.1 Thermosynechococcus sp. M3746_W2019_013
GGGGGGGGGCAGGGGGCTTGGGAGCCACAGGTTCCACTGGCTTCGTGGCAACGGGCGCAGGGGGGGTAGGCCGCGTAGGCGCCTGGGGGCGAGCGGGGGGCTGTTGTAATTGGGGCTTGGGCGCTTCTGGTATTTCAGAGCGGGTTTGGCTGTGCACAGCAACAATTTGCTGCGTTTTTTGGGGGGCTGGGGCTTTCTTCACAGGGGGCAGTGTTTTTGAAACTTTATGGGGAGAGGCACTATGGGGTTGGTAGGTTTTAGCAGCGTCGCGAATGCGATCGGCATCGGCATCGGAAATTGTGCTGCTGTGGCTTTTATAGGGAATCCCCAATTGTTCACAGATCGCCAATAAATCGCGATTATCTAGGTTAAGTTCTTTTGATAGGTCATAGATGCGGACTTTACCAATACTCATGCTGTCTCTCAAAGGCTCTGAAATCTCTATGAAGGGGCAAACGGTAGGGCGATCGCGCTCGCCTAGGTCAAGACTACCGTCAAGGTGGAATTAGGGGACTTTAAGGGATGGGTTGGGGCAGCTCACTGAACAATAATCTCAAGAGTCGGGACTACAAAAATACAAGTATTCCTATTATTAACGATTTTGGTAGGGATTGATCAGGGCAACAGCCCTAAGGGGGGATCAATTTCAATTCTTCGGGCTGCCAGATCAACCACCGGGACGATGGCTGGGACAAAGGGAATATACACCGATTGGGGGGCTGCTGGGGCAGGGTCGAGTAACTGCACTTCCAGTAGGTCATTGCCCGCATTGACCAAGCCCACTACTTCGCCAACCCGCTTACCTTGGTGATAGACCGCCAGTCCAATCAGATCCATGAGGTGGTATTCATTGGCCGCAAGGGGTGGGCGATCGCTGGCGGGGACTAAAATTTCTGCCCCCTTGAGCGCCTCCGCTGCGGTGCGATCGCTAATTTCGGCAAAGGTAACCACAAACTGTTCGGCACGGGGTAAAAATCGGCCCCGTAGGAGGGTAACCGTATAGGGCTGGGGCTGGCGGGGCGATCGCAACCAACGGCAACCAGCCACTGTAAAGCGTTCGGGAAAATCACTAAAGGGCTTGACTTTGACCTCGCCCCGCAGGCCGTGGGCACCAACGATTTGACCAATACAGAGCCACTCATTCACCTCAGGGAAGGGGGTCACCATAGGCCGTCCAAGCCAACTTCAGTAAACCGTTCATAATTGCTGTGGCAACGCTCACGCCCCCCTTGCAACCCTTAATGGCAATGTGGGGTACCCAAGAGTTTTGCAGGCGATCCAAGGTGGGGGGGAGAAAATTGGGGGCAGCGTCAATAATTAAGGCGGGGCGAATTTCCTGAGCCTCCACTAAAGTCAGGAGGGGTTCTAGGGCTGAATGATCACTACTGAGAACAAAAATAGCCGTGGGATGCCGTCGTGCCAAGGTTTCAATACCAAAGGCAATGCGAGATTTTTCCTGCTGCGGCCGGGTGAAGGTTTCTGCCCCACAGTAAATGGGATTGCCAAAGGTGTTTTGGGTGTAGGAGAGCACCCCCACCTGTACCATCGTTACATCCACCACAATCGGGGTATGAGCAGCAAGGGCAGCCACACCAGATTGCAGAGCCTGCTCTGAATAGACAATCAAATTCAGGTATTCTAAATCCCCCGTTGCATAAATCACACGGCGTGTAATATCGTACTGGGCTGGACTCAGGTGATGCCCAGCCAGCAGCTGGTCAATCAGGCGTAACTGCGCAACATCAAAATGGTGCCATTCCATCCAAGGTGCCGCAAGGGAATTAGGGAATAATCAATATAGCAGCAAAGGTTTCCCCACTAGACGCAGGGTGGGATTGCCATCCTCTAGTGTAAGGGGCGATCGCCCAATTTCATGCACACTGGGGCGATCCACGATTTCAGCGAGACTGGTATGCTGGAAACAGCGTCCTTAAACTTGTGCCACTGTGTCTCAGAGTCTCTGTCCTGTTCCGGCAGATCAGCGACCAATTAACGAATATCGTGACCTCAAAGCCTCTTGGTTTTTTGAATGGTCGAGTTGGCCGCGGCCGCGTTTTCAACGGCGTTTGCTGCTGCTGTGGGGGATGGCTTGGCTAGTCAGTGGACCGGTGGCGATCGCCAGCTTTTCTCTAAAAGAAGCACCCCTTCACACCTTCTTGGCCGCTGCTGTAGGAGCCAATTTCCTGTTGTTACTCATTCTTTTGCGCCTTGTGTTGGGTTGGGCCTACGTGGGCGATCGCCTGCAACGTCCCACCGTGGTTTATGAAGAAACGGGTTGGTATGATGGTCAAGAATGGCAAAAACCCGAAGCTGAATTGACTCAAGATCGCCTGATCTATACCTACGAGTTGCGCCCGATTTTGCAACGGTTACAGGTGACATTTTTAGCGCTTGTGATCTTTTCTTTGGGACTTGCCCTTGGTTGGGCACTCCTGTAGCTGCTGCCGATATTGTTGCTCACTTACCCGCATGACCGAACCGATGTCCAAACGCACCCAAGCTCCTGCCCTCGATGTTTACTTACTGCGGGAAGGGATTGTTGAGTCGCGCCACCATGTCCATGCCGTTGTCTGTGATGCCCGGGGACGGATTCTTGCCCTTGCGGGAAATGCTGAAACCGCTGCTTTTATCCGCTCTGCCCTCAAGCCCTTTCAAGCCTTGGCAGTGACGACAACGGGAACAATGGAGCGGTTTGATTTGAGCGATCGCGACCTTGCGATTATCTGCAGCTCCCACCAAGGTCGTATTGAGCAAGTGCGCCAAGTCTTTAACATCCTTTGGCGTGCCGATGTGGATCCCACCGCCTTGCAATGTCCCGTTCCCCCCGGTCGCCAAGGGGCACTTCAGCACAACTGTTCGGGTAAACACGCGGGGATGCTAGCGGTTTGTCAACGGCGCAATTGGCCATTGGCAAGCTATCTCCACAAAAATCACCCCGTTCAAACGCTCATCCTCGCCAAGGTGGCGGAACTGCTGAAGATGCCCGCCGCCGAGTTTATCTGTGCCCACGACGACTGTGGGGCGCCCACCTACTTAATGCAACTGGTGCAGATGGCTACCCTTTATGGCCAACTCGCCTCTGGCAATGACTGGGCAATGGAGCGCGTGGTTCGTGCCATGACCCACCACCCTGATTTTGTTGCAGGCCCCGGTGCCTTTGATAGTGAGCTGATGCGCCTCACGGAGGGGGAAATTCTCAGTAAGTCTGGGGCTGAGGGGATTCAATGTGTGGGGCGTGTGGGGGAAGGCATGGGATTAGCCATCAAGGTCAGTGACGGTGCCCAGCGTGCCAAATACGCCGTTGCCATTCAACTGTTGAAGCAACTCGGCTGGATTACCCCCAGTGTGGCGGAGGCCTTGGGGGAGCAGTTTCTAATTCCCAACCCATTTACCCGCCTCGAGGTCAATGGTGAACTGACCTTTGCCTAGGGGTTGATTGGTTGCCGCGGGCTAATGGTTAAAATGAATTTTTACCCTAGGCGATGATGAGTAGTCAATTTAGATGCACCTACGGAGGCTGTTGTGGCTGTCACAGCAAATGTCGGAACCATCTTTCCTGTGGTGTGGGCGGGCGATCGCGTGCAATTAATTGATCAAACCCGCTTGCCAGAACAGTATGAACTCAAGGACATCACCACCGCAGCGGAGATGGCCACCGCCATTCGGACGATGATTGTCCGGGGCGCACCAGCAATTGGTGTGGCAGCAGCGTTTGGCATGGTTTTGGGAGCGCGGGAATACAGGGGCAGCGATCGCGAGGGCTTCTTAGCCCACCTTGAGAATATTGCTTCGGAATTGCGCCAAACCCGGCCGACGGCAGTGAATTTATTTTGGGCCATTGATCGCATGCTAGGAGCAGCCCAACAGCCCACAGCCACCCTTGGGGAACTTCAGCAACACCTCCTTGAAACTGCACAAACCATTGCCCAGGAAGATGTGCAAGCCTGTCAAGCCATTGGTGAAAACGGCCTTAAGGTTCTGCCGAAAACTCCCGAGAAATTGCGCCTCCTTACCCACTGCAATGCGGGGGCCCTAGCGACAGCAGGCTATGGAACAGCCTTAGGGGTGGTTCGTGCCGCTTGGGCGGCGGGTCGCTTAGAGCGGGTCTATGCCGATGAAACCCGGCCCCGGCTTCAGGGAGCCAAATTAACTGCTTGGGAATGTGTCCAAGAGGGCATTCCTGTCACTCTGATTGCTGATACCATGGCCGCCCACTGTATGCAGCGGGGGATGATTGATGCGGTGGTGGTAGGGGCGGATCGCATTGCCCTGAATGGAGATACCGCCAACAAAATTGGCACCTACAGCGTTGCCCTGGCCGCCCGGGCCCACAGCATTCCTTTCTTTGTTGCCGCGCCCCTTTCGACAATTGACACCAACATTGCCACTGGGGCCGCAATTCCCATTGAGGAGCGGCATCCCCAAGAAATTTATCAGGTGGGGTTTAGCCGTATTACGCCTGCGGGGGTGGATTTCTACAATCCGGCCTTTGATGTTACACCGGCTTCCCTCATTAGCGGCATTATCACCGAGAAGGGGGTTTTTGCCCCCGCCGAGCTGGCCCAAGCCATCGGCGCTGCAAGCCCCGACTAATTATGGCAAACCGCCCGGGCAATGTCACCGCCGATTGTGCCCGGAGGATAACTTTGGCTACCGTCCCACTCCCAACCGTAGTACTCACTTTTCACATCGTAGGGGTCGCAGGAGGCGGTTGCCGGGTGCCAATAGTCATCTCCACGGGTCGAGAGGTGAAAATCTACTTGGACAATGCCATTTTGATTGGTATAGAACCGACGGGAATCCATATCAACGGTGTAAACATGGCCCTTACTGTCGCGAGCAACTTCCACCTCCTGTTCTGCAAAGGCCGGGGGAGCGATCGCTAGACCTAGGCTCAAGGTGGCTGCCCCCACAAGGGCGACATGGGTCCGCAACATTGTCAAAAACCTCTTTCTTTGCTAACACGATCGTAGCAACTGTGCTAAAACATCGTTATTCTTAGTTCAAAAACCTCTATAGAAAAAATGATTTCCTCGCCCTCTCCGTTGACCACCACCGACCTCAATGCCCTGGCTGAACGTATCCGTATGGCAGCGGCCCAAGCCAATGGAAATGTCCATGATCTGTTGGCACTGCTGCGACTTTTAGAGCAATTGCACCGTGAAATTTGTGACAATCAGTTTCAGGCAGCGTTGCCCACCAATCGCCAAGCCCTCTATAAACTGCTGCGGGATATTGAAACCAATGGCGGCTGGCCCTACATTCCCCGTAGGCGTCTAGAGTCCTTTTTGGGGCTAGTTCAAGAGGCATCCGATCCCGATGAATGTTGAACGCTGGCTAATCCGGCAGGAGCCCCAGTGGCTAGAGCTAGAACAACTGCTCAACCGTGCCGAAATTGAGGGAATTCAGGGCTGGTCAGCAGCGGAAATTCGCCGCCTCAGTCAGTTGTACCGCCTTGTCAGTGCTGATTTGGCGCGGGCAAAAACTCGCCGCCTAGGCAGTGGCATTGTCAACTATTTGCAGGGTCTCACCTTGCGAAGCTACAGTCAGATCTATCAGGGTCAGCACTCCCACGATGGGCGCAAGGTGTGGTGTTTTTTGCAGCGGGGCTTCCCGGCGGTTGTGCAGCAAACATGGGTCTATACGGCCTTGGCCTTGGGGGTGTTTCTGGTGGCCGCCGCGATCGCTTGGTGGTATGGGTGGCGCGATCGCCAGTTTTTGGAACTGCTGGTGCCCCCAGACATCCTCTCCGTCGTGGAAAAGGAGGGCAAGCTGTGGATGGGATCAATTGTGGGGATTGAGCCCTTGGCCTCCAGTGCCATTCTGACGAATAACCTGAGTGTGGCTTTGGCAATGGTCGCGGGAGGCATCCTGGGCGGCCTGGGAACCCTCTACATCCTTTGGAACAACGGTCTGCACATTGGGGGGATCGCTGCCCTTGTGGCGCAAAACAACCTAGCGTATCCCTTTTGGGCGTTTGTCAGTCCCCATGGTGCCTTAGAGTTGCCCGCGATTTTTTTGGCGGGGGCGGCCGGTCTGTTGCTGGGGCAGGCAATTCTCTTGCCAGGGCGCTACCCTCGCCTTAGGGCCTTGAAACGCAATGGTGCCTTGGCGGCGCAACTCATGTTTGGAATTGTGCCACTGCTGGTGATTGCGGCTATGATTGAGGGCTTTTGGTCGCCCAATCCGCTGATTCCCAACAGTGTGAAGTATCTTTCCGGTCTCGGTTTGTTTGCTGCTTTAGTGTTTTATTTGGCTTGGCCCATAGAGCGATCGCCCACAGGTGAGAGAAAATAGAAAAATGCTTTATTGACGTTTAGGCCGATCGCGAGAACACTATGGCAGAAAATTGGCGCAGTCGCATCATTACAGAAGGCATTCAACGCACCCCCAACCGAGCCATGCTGCGAGCTGTGGGTTTTGGCGACGAGGATTTTAACAAGCCCATAGTTGGGGTGGCCAGTGCCCACAGCACAATTACTCCCTGCAATATGGGGATTGCTGCCCTTGCCAGTCGCGCCGAAGCAGGAATTCGTGCCGCGGGAGGGATGCCGCAGTTGTTTGGCACAATTACGGTCAGCGATGGTATTTCCATGGGCACTGAAGGGATGAAATACTCCTTGGTCTCGCGGGATGTGATTGCTGATTCGATTGAGACTGTCTGTAATGCCCAAAGTATGGATGGGGTGCTGGCGATCGGTGGCTGTGACAAGAATATGCCCGGCGCGATGATTGCCATGGCACGGATGAACATTCCGGCCATTTTTGTCTATGGGGGTACGATTAAGCCCGGTCATTGGCAGGGTCAAGACCTTACGGTTGTCAGCGCCTTTGAAGCCGTGGGTCAGTTTAGTGCCGGCAAAATGGATGAAGCAACGCTCCATGCCATTGAACACCATGCCTGTCCGGGGGCAGGTTCCTGTGGCGGAATGTTCACAGCAAATACAATGTCCTCGGCTTTTGAGGCAATGGGCATGAGTTTAATGTATTCCTCAACGATGACGGCGGAGGATGCCGAAAAAGCTGACAGTACTGAGTTGGCGGGCAAGGTGCTAGTGGAGGCAATCCGCAAAAATATCCGCCCCCGTGACATTATTACCCGCAAATCCATTGAAAATGCCATCAGTGTGATTATGGCTGTGGGGGGATCCACAAATGCAGTGCTGCATTTTCTGGCGATCGCCCACAGTGCCGAGGTCCCCTTGACCATTGATGATTTTGAAACCATTCGCCAGCGGGTGCCTGTCCTCTGCGACCTCAAGCCCTCGGGTAAATACGTCACTGCGGATCTACATCGGGCAGGGGGCATTCCCCAAGTCATGAAAATGCTCCTCAATGCCGGATTGCTCCACGGGGATTGCCTAACGATTACTGGAGAAACCATTGCCGAGCGGCTGCGGGATGTGCCCGATACCCCCGACCCCAACCAAGATGTGATTCGTCCTTTTGATCAACCTTTGTATGCCACGGGTCACCTGGCCATTCTCAAGGGCAATTTAGCCAGCGAGGGTGCTGTGGCCAAAATCTCCGGGGTGAAAAATCCCCAAATTACCGGGCCTGCCCGCGTCTTTGACTCCGAGGAAGCCTGCCTTGACGCCATTCTGGCGGGCAAGATCAACCCCGGCGATGTCATTGTCATTCGCTATGAAGGCCCCGTCGGTGGTCCGGGGATGCGGGAAATGCTGGCTCCCACCTCTGCCATTATTGGCGCGGGTTTAGGGGATAGTGTTGGCCTCATTACCGATGGTCGCTTTTCGGGAGGCACCTATGGCATGGTCGTCGGTCATGTGGCGCCGGAAGCGGCAGTTGGTGGGACGATCGCCCTTGTGGAGGAGGGAGACTCGATTACCATTGATGCCCATCGGCGGCTCCTACAACTCAATGTCAGTGAGGAAGAACTGGCGGCGCGGCGGGCTAAATGGCAGCCCCCTGCCCCTCGCTATACCCGTGGTGTGTTGGCCAAATATGCCAAACTAGTGTCTTCGAGTAGCCTGGGGGCGGTGACTGATCGCTTTGTCTAGGAACGAGACAGTTCTTGCAAAAGTTCTTGCAAAAAGGCCTCGATGCCAGCGCGATCGCTCGTTTGCCGGGGATAAACCATGGGCGGACGTTGCAGTGTAATCAGCTTCACCTGCAGTTCCTGGGCAAGGGTTTGCTTGATCTGCTCACTCGCGGTACCCGAGGCCTTGGTGACCACCGTTGTAATTTGCCACTGTTGCCAGAGGGCACGCTCTAGCTCCCGCGACACAGGGGGGAAAATGGCAACTAACCGCTGGCGATCGAACCCCACCGCCAAGGCAGTTTCTAAGGCTGTCACCGTGGGCAGAATCCGCGCAAAGAGGGTCGCCTGCCCCTGAAGGGGCGCAAAGGCCGCTAAATGCTTGACCCCTAGGGTCAGCAATACCCGCTCACCCACCAAGAGATTGCTGCACAGCAGGGATGGCAAATCCGTAACCAGACCAGTTGTGTGGGCAGACTCTGGGCGTTCAAAGCGCAGGTAGGGTAACCTCAGCTCTTGGCTTATGGCCACAGCCAGGGTAGAAATTTCCACCGCAAAGGGGTGGGAGGCATCTACAACTGCTTGAATAGAGCACTGCCGGATAAACTCACGGGCGCCCTGGGGGGTAAAGCGCTCAACATGGCAGTGTAGGAGGGGATGGGGGGCATAGAGATGGCAGGCCTCAGGGGTAGTCACGGTTACCCAGCAGCGGATGCCATAGCCAACGATGCACTCAGTAATCCAGCGGCTCTCTTGAGTACCGCCAATTAACCACAGGGAGAAAGCCACACCTATCCTAGGAGGGCACGGCGAAAGTTCTGACGGTAGGACTTATTCAACAGCAGCGGCAACCAGAGCACACTGAGGACAAAGCGGGATTGGGTGTAGTAGGTGCGATGAAAACCCTGCCAAAAGCGCAGTGCAATAAGGAGGTAGAGGACAATAATGGCAAAACCAAGGAGTTCCATAAACACAGCGCTGAATCTGAACTACCACTTCCACATTACTGGATTCTTTGGGTCCAAGGTGGCAATGACTGGCTGGCTAATTTCATCCAGCATGGCCAAGATGGACCTATCCAACTGCAGATCCGCCGCTTTGATATTTTCCAGGACTTGTTCTGGATGGCGGGCACCGACAATGGCACAGGTTTGGGGCTGATGCAGGAGCCAAGCCAATGCCAAGTTCCCTACCGTTGTGCCTAAACTGGTGGCAATGGGTTTCATCAACTCAATCGCTTCAAGGGCACGGGCATAGGTTTCCCCTTGAAAGAGTTGGTTTTTAGAGCGGTTATCTTCGGGTTCAAACTGGTGACCCGGACCAAAGCGCCCCGTCAGCAGCCCTTGGGCAAGGGGCGAGTAGGCCAAAACCGTCATCTCATGCTCAATACAAAAAGGAATTAATTCTGCTTCTGCCCAGCGCCAAAAGAGGGAATAAGGGGGCTGGACGCTCTCAATGCGCCCATACTGCATTGCCTCAGCCAGTTGGGCACGGGAGAAGTTGGAGACACCAATAGCACGAATTTTGCCGGCAGCTTGCAACTCCACCATCGCCTGCATGGTTTCCTCAATGGGCACGATTTCTGAGCCAAAGGAACCGGCGGGCCAGTGGATTTGGTAGAGATCAATGTAGTCGGTGTTGAGGTTACGGAGCGATCGCTCGCAGGCGGCAATCACGTCTTTGTAGCGCAAGTGGTTGGCGAAGACTTTCGTCGCATAGACACAGCGATCGCGCAAGTCTCCCACGGCTGCAGCCACAATCCGCTCTGAATGACCCTCCCCATAGACTTCAGCCGTATCAATGGTGGTCATCCCTGCTTCGACAGCAGCACGAATGGTGCGAATGGACTCTTCATCTTCAATGCCAACCCACCAACGTTTGCCCGCTTGCCACGTGCCAAGAATCAGGGGTGTGATTTGAATCTCTGTGCGACCAAGGGAACGGGTTTGCATACCATCATTGAATCAGCCCAACAGTAGGAGTTTTGGGGGGATAGGGTGAATGGTGTAACAAGTTGATGATGTAGTTGCCCCGAACTGTAGTAATGACAATCCTGTTGTGCAAAACTCCATCGTCACTCTACCGCGATCCGCACTTTCCTGCAACTGATAGAGCTTTTTCAGGGACTAGTGGTGGGGGCTAAAAGCCGCTCATCGTTCTAACGGCTCAAGAAAATGACCATTGTGCTGCCATAGGTTTTAATGCGTTGCTGCTGCCAGCCGATCGCCAGAATCGCCTCTAAATCTGGTGGATTTTTTGTGCGACACTCAACGGCAATTTCCCCCTTAGGACTGAGACGCTCCTCCTGCCAAAGCAACTGGAGAACGGGTAGATATAAATCACTATTGTAGGGGGGGTCAAAGTAAATAAACTCAAACTGGAGAATAGGGACTTGAGGCAGCTTCTGGCGCACATCCCCCCGCAAAACCAGGGTGTGCTGATGGGGTTGGGCAAGGGCTGACCAGTTTTCACGGATGACTTGGCAGGCTTGGGGAGACTGTTCAATACCAACCACCCACTGGGCACCGCGCAGTAGGGCTTCCGCCCCCATTGCACCGGTACCAGCACACAAATCTAGCCAGCCACATCCTTGGAGGCGACCCTGCCAGATATTGAAAATCGCTTGGCGAACTTTGGCACTTGTGGGACGGGTACTGTGACCGGGAAGGGTTTTGAGCGATCGCTGGCCCGAAATTCGCAAAGGCATATTTTTAAGGTAACGGCTTTAGCCCAAAATAAAAAGCCCTAGGAGTCTTGCCGTGTTTCGACCCTAGGACTTTTGTTTGCGAATCACTCCTCACTAACTCAACAATACTCTGAGGGTCTGGGAACCTGTAGAGCGGCACATGACACTTTCTCAAGTGACACCTGTTTTCTAGGGGGAGGGTGCTGACTTCATTGTCGTGGCTGCTTTGATTTGGACACAGTGGTCAGTGACCCGATCCATCAGCTCCATCAGCAAAAGACTCTACTGCGCCAACCCAACCATTCAGTTTGATTCAGGCAAAACACTGTTGTTCCTCCAGAGAACCAACGCCCGCGTTGGTAAGAATTTAATATCTCAAATAAGATAATTAAACTTATAACAAGTCTTTTAATGAAATTAAAAATCTCATAAGAGATACTCTTCGGGAAGGGGCCAAAGGAATCGGAACAGGAGGGCCTGGCTGGCGGACTAGAGCTGTCTTAGGGGTAGGGACCCAAACGAATCAAGGCAAACCCTCGATCTAAGGTGATCTCAAACTCTGAGCCCCCTTGAGAGGGGGGATGCTCTTCTGCCTTCGCGGTCGGTTATCCTGCTGAAGCTGTACTGCCTTGAGCTCCGCTGTAGAGGCAGGAGCCGGCGATCGTAAGAGAGTCTAAAGCAGCGCATCTGACGTGCTTGACTGATCTCGGTTGACCGATTGTGGGTGCCGCAATAGAGCAAATTTCTCAAAGCTTTTCCTAGAGCGAGTTTTAGCTGCCCTAACTCGAATAATGGACTAAAGTTGGCCTAAATTTCCTTGCTGCACAATCTCCCCTGCTCAATTGAGGAAAAAGCCAGCAAATGCTATCTTAGATAAGTTATCGGGATGTAGCGCAGCTTGGTAGCGCACTTCGTTCGGGACGAAGGGGTCGCAGGTTCAAATCCTGTCATCCCGATCGGTCAGCACACAACTGTTAAGATAGGTAAGAAATACCCTAGGATTGTGTTGTGCTATGACCTCGGCTGCATCCTCAGTTGCCCGTTCTGATTTAGCAGAATTGCGTCGTCTCAAGTCTCTCTTGCCGCCAGAGCTGCAAAGCTGGGTGATGATCGAACCAGCAAGTGGGGTGAATCCTCCCCTCATTACCTGCGAGGAAATTGGCAAGGATGAGGTGGAAATTCAAATTGATTTAGCACGTTGGGATCAATTGGCCAAGGATCAGCGCAACCTCCTCTTTTGGCACGAGGTTGCCCGCATTCAAAATGACACGATTCCTCGCGATGGCTGGGAAATGGCGGCACTGGCGATTGGCCTGGGGGGTGCCGTGGGAGAACTTTGGGTACAGGATGGCTTGCTGCTGCTCCTTGCCCTTGGGCTGTGTGGCTTTTCGGGCTGGCGGCTTTACCAGCGCAATAATGGCGAAAAGGTTCTCAAGGAAGCTATTGCCGCTGATGAGCGAGCGATCGCCCTCGCCACCCGCTTCGGCTATGAATTGCCCAATGCCTACAAAAGCCTTGGCAGTGCCCTCAAGCTTTTGATCGAGCAGGCCCCCAATCGCCGCCAACGCAAACGCTATGAGCTGCGTCTGCAGGCCCTGAAGAAGAGCGCGGCTAAAGCCAAGGCTCGCATGCAGGCCATGCAAAACGACACTCCAGCAGGCTCCTAGTCATGGCTCGCCCAAAACGCCAACGGCTGCTGCCAATAATCATTCTCCTGTGGACAGTGGCCAGTCTAGGATTTATGGCCCAGTGGGATTTACATCCAGTGCTGCGGTACTATGGCTGGGTCTTTACGGCTCAAATTGCCTTTTTGCTTTTCTTCTTGCCGCAGATGGGACGACAGCTCAGGGGTGTCCAACGCTCCCAAGGGAATGACAGTCTTCCCTAAGTGACGCCAAAAAACCTCGATCAGGACGATCGAGGATAGGAGGGTAGCTAACAGGAATTTATTGAAATTAATTTTCAATAGCTGGACTGAGAAAAGTTTCCAACTCCTTGAAATTAAATCCCATGGCTCGCAGGGCGTGCCAAAGGTGACCCTGTAGGAAGAAAAAAGCAAGGAAGAAGTGGGCATTGGCTAGCCACGCACGGGGAGTATGTTGGCCAAGGGGCAATTCAATGGTGTCTGCGAAGTAGGGCGCAATTCCCAGCTTGACTTCTAGGGGTGGTCCATAAAACGCGACCGGATAGGCGAGTGTATTCACTGCACAGAAGTAGGCGGCCACAAACCCCGCCAAGGCAATTCCCCCAAGTGAATAGGAGAGAATTGCTTCAGCATTAAACATCAGCACCTTCCGTGCCCAAGCCAACGGCGGTACAAGAATGTGCCAAATGCCACCTGCAATTAGCAAAATGGCAATGTAGATATGCCCTCCCACTAGGTCTTCCAAACTATTAATGCTGGCAAAGTGGGTTTGGTAGCCATAGATAACAAAGGGATCCAACGTGGGCTGCGCTACAAGGCGTACCGTTTGCAAATTGGCATCGTACAACCCACCCCAGATGGTTGCTTTGAGAACCAACAGCAGGGCACCGAACCCCAAAAAGAGCAGATGATGTCCTAAAATAATGCCCAGTTGTTTTGGATCATCCCAGCGGAAGTGGAAGCGACGGGCCCGACCAGTGGCTGTACTGAGATCATGGGGGGCACGAAAGGTATGAAAGAGCGCACCGGCCCCTAGGACAGCAGAGGAAATCAGATGCACTGCCCCAATCACAAAGTAGGGGTACAAATCCACCACTTTACCCTCCTCGCCGATGCCAAACCCCAAGGTTGCTAGATGGGGCAGCAAAATCAGGCCCTGTTCTCCCATAGGCAGATTGGGGTTGTATTGGGAAATTTCGTAAAGCGTAAAGGCGCCGGCCCAGAATACGGTCAGAGCTGCCTGTGCCACATGGGCGGCAATGAATAACCCTGAGAGGTTTACAAATCGGGCATTACCGGCCCACCAATCATACTTGACGTTGGCTTGACCGTAGGTTTGTAAGCCGGCAGCCATCACAGGGGTTGGAGATTCACTGGCGATCGCCATCCTGTCCTCCTTTGTTGATAAATAGATTGGACGTCAACATTGGGATTTATTGAGCATTAATCTCAACAAACCTAGGTTTACTATAGCAGGTTTATTGAGAATTAGTAGCATCTAACAAGAATGCAAATATAAAGATATGTAACTAATGGCTAGGGGCATTCTCCTTTCAGAAGGTTGAGCAATAGGCAGGTAAGGCAGTAGAGTAGTAGCGACAGGTACTTGGCGGTTAGGTATGGCCATTTTGCTTTATCACGAGAATGTGGCAACGGCGGCCACATTGGTCTCGATCCTAACCACTGCCGATCATCGGGTGGATGTGGTTGCCCGATCCGAGGACCTCTGGAGCTTACTAGCCAGTCGTCGCTACCACCTCTTGATTGTGGATGAGTCCCATTTGGGCACAACAGTTGAGGTCTTTTGCCAGAAAGTGCGCGATCGCGGATTTCAGGAACCTATTTTGATCCTCACGGGCCAAGATTGGCCAACCCAGCCAGATACCCAAGTCATTTATTGTCGCTATCCCTGCTCCCCAGCAGCACTCCTTGAAATCGTCCAGCAACTCCTCAGTGCGATCGCCACCTCTAAGCCTGAGCAGAACCGCGATTCTGGCCTGCCCCTTGTCCTTCACATTGACAACGACACTGACTTAATCCGTTCCCTTGAGGAGCATTCTGCCGATAGTGGTTTTCGCTATGTGGCCATAGATAGCTGGCCCGTCGTCAATACCTTTCTGCAGGAGTGCTGGCCCAATGCTGTCATTCTCAATCCGGAAGTAATGCCCGATAAAGTGACTACCCGCGAGTTTTTGCAGCAATTGCGCCAACATCGTCCGCCCATCCCCGCACTCGTGTTTACTGCCCGTGACACGTGGCGCGATCGCTTGGCGGCTATTCGCCTTGGCTCGCGGATGACCCTGAGTAAGCCCGTTGATGTCGAGCGGCTGTTGCAAACCCTCGAACAGTTACTCCAGCCCCAAGAGATGACCTCCGCCAGCATTCTGGCTGTGGACGATGATGCCGTCACCCTGGCCATCCTGAAACGCCTCTTGGAACCTTGGGGAATGAGCGTCACCTCACTTCAAGATCCCGATCAATTTTGGGATGTGCTAGAGACCACCACCCCCGAATTGGTGATTCTCGATGTCCAAATGCCGGGCATCAACGGCCTAGAACTCTGCCAAGTTGTGCGCAATGATCCCCGTTGGAATCAGCTCCCTATCCTCTTTCTTACGGCAACCACTGACCCGGCGCTGGTGAACCAACTCTTTGCCGCCGGTGCTGATGATTTTGTCAGTAAACCCATTGCTGGTCCTGAGCTGATAACGCGGATCATCAACCGCCTAGAGCGTACCCGCCTTCTGAAACGCTTAGCAGAGGTCGATCCCCTCACAGGACTCAGCAATCGGCGTAAAGCCACAGAAGACATTGAACGCTTTTTAACCCTTGCCAGCCGCCAACAGCAAACCCTTTGCATTGCCGTTTTAGATTTGGATTATTTCAAACGCATCAATGATACCTACGGTCACGATGTCGGCGATCAGGTATTGGTGACTACCGCTCGGATGTTGCGCCAGTCCCTGCGCATGGAGGATGTTGTCGCTCGCTGGGGCGGCGAGGAATTTTTAATTGCGTTGTATGGCATTTCCCTTGAGGTGGCCAAGCACCGCCTTGCTATCTGTTTACAGCGATTGCGGAATCACACCTTCCATGCCCCCAACCATGACAGCTTTAAGGTGAGTTTTAGTGCGGGTATTAGTCAATTTCCCACCCATGGAAAGAGCTTAGTGCAACTGGTGAAGACGGCAGATGATGCCCTCTATGCCGCTAAGGCAGCAGGACGTGCTCAAATTATGACGGCCCTAAAGGAAATACCCCCAGAACTTGCCAATGCCTCCTCCCAAGAGGAATAAGCTATTCTAAAGGAGCACGCTCATTCTCAGTAAAACTC